>JBCBWJ010000086.1:0-8515 GCA_039817165.1 Pseudomonadota bacterium
CGGCAAAAGGAGGTACTGGTGAGCTTTTCCGCCCAGACCCTCACGATCAAACATGGCCCTCTTGAGGTCCTCTCAGACGTGTCGCTCACCCTGCAAGAGGGCGAGGTCACCGGCCTCATCGGCCCCAACGGCGTCGGCAAATCCTCCCTGCTCAAGGCGCTCGCCGGGCTTGCACCGGCCACCGGCACCATAGCCATGAACGAGGCACCGATGACCGCCGCCCAACGGCGCGACAGTGTCGCCTACATGCCCCAAGACAGCAGCGCCGGATCGTCCCTCACCCTGCTAGAGGTCGTCCTTCTGGGCCGCATCAAATCCTTGGGCTTTCGCGTGGGCCCCGACCTGATCGCATCAGTTGAGGCGCTGCTGGATGATTTCGGCCTCGCGCACCTGTCTCACCGCACCCTCGACGCGGTCAGCGGCGGCCAGCGACAGCTCACCTACCTCGCGCAGGCGCTCTTCCGCGAACCCCGCATTCTGCTCTTGGATGAACCCACAGCCGCGCTTGATCTGCGCAACCAGCTTTTGGTCTTTGAAACCCTGCGCAGCTTGGCGCGCGACAAAGGCATCGCCGTGGTCGTGGCCCTGCACGATCTGTCCCTCACCGCGCAGTTCTGTGATCAGGTGGCATGCTTGTGCGACGGTCGTCTCGACGCCGCAGGCCCGCCAGAAGAGGTGCTCACCAAAGACCGCCTTGCCCGCGTTTACGGCATCGCCGCCGATATCACATCCGATGCCCAAAAGGGCCTGCGCATCGCAGCCCTGCACGCCATTTGATCACTGCACCGGAAAGGCCTGCTCGGGCGTGTACGCCTCAAAACTCGACAGGCTCTGCGCATTGCAGTCCTCTTGCCAACGCGTGCCCGGCTGAATGGCGGTGATTGTCGGAAACCGCTCCCGCAGATCCTTGGCGCGCGGTGTGTCCTCCATCGCAATCGCCACCAAGCCGGTCACTGTGCCTTTCTGACGTTCGACCAGCTCGATCGCACCTTCCATCGTGCCCCCGGTTTCGATCCACTGATCCACCAGCAACACCCGCGTCCCCGGCGCAAAGGCCGGAAGGCGCATCTCCATGTCCTGCGTGCGGCCAGAGTAATTGCTGAAGCTCACCCGGTCGGTGTCGACACACAGCTTGCCCGCCTTGCGGATCGGCAAAAAGCCAACGTCCCGCCGCGCCGCAAGTGCTGCACCAAGGACAAATCCCATCGCGTCCAGCCCGCCAACCACGTCAAATTCAATCTCCCTCAGATCCGCCAAAAGATCGGCCAGCAAATCCTGAAACGCCGCCTGATTGATGTAAATCGACG
Organism: Pseudomonadota bacterium; assembly: GCA_039817165.1. Lineage (GTDB taxonomy): Bacteria > Pseudomonadota > Alphaproteobacteria > Rhodobacterales > Rhodobacteraceae > Roseovarius. The sequence continues at coordinate 1,308 of JBCBWJ010000086.1, forward strand.
TCGGATCGAGCCAGGCAAATTTGTCCCCCTTGGTGTTCGGGGCCATCAGGTTGAAATACCAACGATCGTCACGCGGGCCTTTGGTCATGTCTCGTCTCCCAGGGTCTCTGCCACCCGCAGCAATCGCCGCAAGCGCGCCGGATCAATATCATAAAAGTTGCCGTCATGGTTGATGCCTGTCGCCACCATGAACGCATCCACCGTGGCGTAACGATGCGCATTTTCCGGCGTGATGCCAGAGGCCAGCGCGAGCGGTTTGTCCCCAATCGCATCCCGAAACGTGGCGATCTTTGTATCCTCAGCCTCAACCCCCGTCGCCTGCCCGGAGGTGCACACGACATCCATCCAATCACACGCCGTTTTCGCCGCGCGGGCATGATCCGCCTCTGCCACAGGACGCTGTTTCTTGAACGCCGTCCCGCCAAAGTAAAGCCCGCGCCACCCGGCACGCGCGTGCGCAATCGCCTCCGCCTCAGGCTGATCATCACGGCGCTCGTCAATCCGCGCATCATCGGCCCAATAGGCATCCACCCGACACCCCTTTTGTGCAAGCGCGGCCAATTGTGGAAAGGCATCCAGACCCGTCACCGCCAGAAAATTCAGCCCCATCCACAGATCAGGCCGCGCCGCCCGTATCTCCTGCACAAGGGGCAAAAACGTCTGCACATCGAAATCATGATTGATCAGAAAACACCCCGGCGCGCCCTCGCCCATCAGAATGTCGATATTGGCCAGCGTGCGCCCCGTCTCAAGCACATGGATCACTGGCAAAACAACCGGACCGTGCGTTCCGAAAAGCGCCCGAAATTCACTACTGGTCATTCCCTCACCCTTTTGAACAATTTTTGTGCACCGCACGCGTTTTTGGCGCGAAACTGGGCTAGTATCCGGGAATCGGGTGCCTATCCGCGCGTCTGAATTCATAACCGTGCGGTCAAGAAACGAAAACCAACTGGGAGTCTGGGGATGTCAGCCATCAAATTCAATCAAAGCAAACGGACCTTTCTGAAAACGGGTCTGGCCTCGGTCGCCTTGTCCGCACCTTTCGTCAGCCGCGCGTGGGCGCAAACGGTCGAGCTGACAATGCTCGGCTGGTACGGCACCGCAGAGCCCGACATGGTGGGCGAGTTCGAAGAAGCCAACAACGTCAAATTCGTGCCCAAATACTACGCGGGCGGTGACAACATGCTCGCCGCACTGGCGCAGAACCCGCCGGGCACCTTCGACATCATCCACACGGATGCCGAATACGCCAAACTGCTCGTCGCCAATGATCTGGTCATGGAACTTGATCCGAACAACTACCCCATGGATGACCTGCTGCACGACGATTTCAAATCCTTCGCCGGTCACTGGGACGACAGCGGTAAGCTTTATTCACTGATCTCCCGCTTCGGCCATCTGGGCGTCTCCTACAATAAGGACGTGATGACCGCGGAAGAGGCCTCATCCTACGATATTTTCTGGGACGAACGCCTCACCGGCAAGGTCGGCCATTTCGACTGGCACCTGCCGTCCTTGGGTCAGATGAGCCTTCTGATGGGCAACGCCTCCCCCTTCGACATCGGCGAAGACGCTTGGAAAGCCGTGCAGGAAAAAACCCTGTCGCTCAAGCCGCAAGTCGGTGGCTATTTCGATTTCGGCGGCACCTTCTCGGGCCTCAAGAACGGCGAGATGCTGGCGATGGTCGGCATTGGCGACTGGGTCACCGGCATCCTCGAACGCGACGGCGCACCTGTGTCGTCGGTTGTGCCCAAAGAGGGCGGGATCCAGTGGACCGAGAGCTATTCCATCGCCAAAACCTCCGAGAAAACCGAGATGGCGCTGAAATATCTCGATTACACCATGTCCCCCGCCGGTCAGGTGAAAACCGCGCAGATGCTGGGCTATCCGGGGCACGCCGTCACCAAGGCAGGCCGCGCCATGCTCAACGAGGTCGATCCGGCCGAGGCCGCGCGCTCCAAGCAGGTGGACGGCGATCCGCAGGACCCGATCACGCTCATCAATGAAGGCCGCATCAGCTATCGCGACATCCCCGTGCAGCAAAGCCTCGAGGATTGGAACGACTTCTGGTCGGAATACAAGAACGCCTGATCCCGTGACATCCAAGACCGGGCGGCGCAGCTGATGCGCCGCCTCAACCTCTATGCCCTGACATTCCGCCTGCCGATCATCCTCTGGCAGGCCCTGTTTTTCATTGGCCCGCTGATCTTTGTCGTCGCGATGTCGTTCTTCGTGGTCAAAAACTTCCGCATGGTCGAAACCTTCGAGTTCGACAGCTGGTCAAAGATGATCAGCCGCGATTTCGTCTGGTCCGCCTATCGCTACACCCTGGTCATGGCGGGCTCGGCCTCCGTGATCGCCTCGCTGCTGGCCTTCCCCGCTGCATGGTTTCTCGCCTTTCGCTGCTCGGCCCAGACCCGGCAACTGGCGATCCTGCTGCTGATCATCCCGTTCTTCACCAGCTACCTGGTCCGCACTTTCAGCTGGTACACGATCCTCGCCGAAGCCGGCGTTTTGAACGGTGCCTTCGCGCTCGTGGGCCTTGGCCCCTTCACCATGCTCAACACGCCCTTTGGCACCCTTGTGGGCTACCTGACCTTCGTCATGCCCCTCGTCCTGATCCTGCAAACCGTCACCATGGCCAATATCGACCCCCGCCTGATTCAGGCCGCCCGCAACCTAGGCTGCACACCCGCCCGCGTCATCCGCTCCGTCGTGTTGCCGGCGGGCAAAACCGGCTTCGTGATCGCCGCGCTCTTCGCCTTCATCCTGTCCTTCGGGGATTTCGTGGCCCCCTTCTACCTCGGCGGCTCCAACCCGCCCACGATGCCCATCCTGATCATCGACACCACCAAGGCAGGCCAACAATGGCCTCGCGCCGCGGTCGTCGCGGTGATGATGATGCTGACACTCTTTGCCATCGCCTTTGCCGCGATCATGTACGCCTACCGCAAGAGGGCCAGCCGATGACCCTGTTCTTGCGCGCCTATCTTGTTCTCATCTTCGGTTTCGTCTTTCTGCCGATCGTGGTCAGCCTGCTCTTTTCGTTCAACGCCGATCGCTTTCCGACCCTGCCGATGAGCGGGTTCACCCTGGAATGGTATCAAACCATCTTTGCCGATCCCGATTTCTGGCGCTCCGCCAAGAACAGCCTGATCGTCTCCGGCACCACCTGCGTGATTGCCACCTTCCTCGGCTTCTGCACCGCCTACACCGATTACCGCTACACCTTCCGGGGCAAATCCCTCTTTCTGGCCATCATCCTGTTGCCGCCCACAATCCCGCTCATCATCATCGCGCTGGCCATGCTCGCCTGGTTCAGCCGTGTGGGCATGTCGGGGCAGATTGTCTCCATCATCGCCGCCCACACCGTGCTGACGGCCCCCTTCGCCATGGCCATCATCCGCCTGCGCCTCAGCCAGATCGACGAAAGCCTTGAGGCTGCCGCCTGGAACCTGGGCGCCAGCGAATGGCGCGCCATGCGCGAGGTCATTCTGCCTTTCTGCAAACCGGCGATCCTGTCCTCGCTGTTCCTCACGGCGGCCGTGTCCTTTGACGAATTCACCGTCGCGTGGTTCGTCTCCGGCCTGAACAAAACGCTGCCTGTCCACGTCCTTGAGATCGTCCAAGGCACCATCGACCCACAGGTCAACGCCATCGGCACACTCGTCTTTGGCATCTCGATCACCCTTGTGGTGATCAGCCAACTCCTGATTTTCTTTCGCCTGCAAAGGGCCAGCGCATGACCGACCCCTTGGTGATCCTCGACAAGGTTGAAAAACGCTTCGATGATTTCGTCGCCGTCCGCGATGCCAACCTGACCATACATGAGGGCGAATTCATCGCCATCATGGGCCCGTCCGGCTGTGGCAAGACCACGACGTTGCGCATGCTGGCGGGCCTCGACGCGCCCAGTGGCGGCACCATCCGCATCGCCGGCCAGGTGATGAACGACGTGCCCGCCCATGCCCGCGACACCCCCATGGTCTGGCAAAGCCTCGCGCTCTTTCCGTTTCTGAACGCGCGCGAAAACGTGGAATTCGGCCTCAAGATGCGCGGCATCTCCGATGGCGAACGCCGCACCCGCGCGATGAACTGGCTCGACCGGATGGAGATCGCAGAGTTCGCCGAACGCAATGTCGAAACTCTGTCTGGCGGCCAACGACAGCGCGTCGCACTGGCCCGCGCGCTGGTCACGGAACCCAAGCTGCTGCTGCTGGATGAGCCGCTCTCCGCGTTGGACGCGCACCTCGTGATCCGCATGCAATCGGTCCTGACAAAGCTGCAACGCGAGCTTGGCATCACCTTCGTCTACGTCACCCATTCCCAGTCGGAGGCCTTCGCCATGGCCGACCGCGTGGTCATCATGTCCAAGGGCGACATCGCCCAGGTCGGCACCCCGCGAGAGGTCTACCGCGCGCCCAAAACCCGTTTCGTGGCCGAATTCGTGGGCCGCAACAACATCCTGCCCGGCACCGTGACCGCCAGCGCCAAGGGCATGGTCACCGTCGACACCGCGCTTGGCGCGTTCACCGTCGAAGGCCACGCCGCAAAGGGCGCCAAAGCCTCCATCGTGGTCGCGGGCGACATGATGCAGGTGGGCGCGGGTGAAAACAGCCTCGAGGCCACGGTCATCTCAGAGGAATTCGTCGGCTCCATGGTCACCGCCTTCCTTGAGGCCGCAGACGGAACAGAGCTCAAGGTCCAGGTCCAGGAACGCGCCCTGTCAGAGCTGAACCTTGAAACCGGCAAAACCGTCACCCTCGGCTGGGCCGCCCGCGACGGACATCTGCTTGAGGAAGAGACATGATCCAAAATCCCATCCCCTGGCCAAACGGCGCCCGCTGCGCCTGTGCCATCACCTTTGATATGGACGCCGACAGCCTCATCCACATCGCGCGCCCATCCGATTCTGCCGACCGGCTCTACCCCATCTCCATGGGCCGCTACGGGCCAACCGTCGCCATCCCCCGCATCCTCGACACCTACAAACGCTTCGGGATCAAACAATCCTTCTTCATCCCCGGCTGGTGCATGGAAACCTACCCTGACGCGGTCGATGCGATCCTCAAGGACGGCCACGAGATCGGCCATCACGGCTGGATCCACGAAGACCCCATCGTGACCAAGGGGGCCGCCCAAAAGGAAGCCTTTGAAAAGGCGCTCGACACCCACAAACGCCTGACGGGCCTGGCCCCCCGCGGCTACCGCGCGCCGGTCTACAACGTCACTCAACAAGTGATCGACCTGCTGGTGCAGCACGGGTTCCGCTATGACAGCTCGCTCATGGCCGATGACATCCCCTACAAGATGCAAACCTCTGACGGCGCGCTTTACGAGATGCCGGTCCATTGGGGCACCGATGATTGGCCCCCCTTCGCCCATTATGACGAAATCGGCTACATGATGCCTGTGCGCGGTCCCTCTGCCGGGCTGGCCGGGTTCTGGGAAGAGTTCGACGCGCAGTATGAGGCGGGTGGCTTTTTCATGCTGATCCTGCATCCCTTTCTCACCGGGCGTCTGGCCCGCTGGCGGCTGGTCGAACAATGGCTGGAAACGACCTTGGCCACGCGCGACGTCTGGTTTGCACCGCTCGAACAGATCGCCGATCATCTCGACACCGTCCAAGACCTTCGGGTAGAGCATCTGCCCTATTACAAAGACCCGCAAACATAGGAGCCAGCCCATGCTCAGCGACACAGACAAACGGTTCCTTCGCCTGGCCTATGAAGAGGCCAAAGGCGGCTATGATGAGGGCGGCTGCCCCATCGGATCGGTCATTGCGCGCGGCGACACGCTCGTCAGCCAAGGCCGCAACCAACGGGTGCAAAAAGGCGATCCCATTGCCCACGGCGAAATGGACGCCCTGCGCAAGGCCGGACGACAGAAAACCTACAAGGATCTGACCCTCTACACCTCGCTCTCACCGTGCATGATGTGCACCGGCACAATCATCCAGTTCGGCATCCCCAAGGTGGTCATCGGCGAAAACACCACCTTCGGCGGCAACGAGGATTTGCTCCGAGAGCGCGGCGTAGAAGTGCTGGTGGCCGACGATCCCGATTGCATCGCCCTGATGACCCGCTTTATTGCCGAAAAACCGGACCTCTGGAACGAAGACATCGCCGAAGAGTGATCACGCACCGCCGTACACGCCGCTCAAGAACAAGATGTCCCTAAGATCGAACACCTGTGCAGGGAAATGCCAAATTGGACTTTGACTACATAATTGTCGGTGCGGGATCGGCCGGGTGTGTGTTGGCCCATCACCTGACCCAGGATGCGGACAGCACCGTCCTGCTGCTGGAGGCCGGTCCCGAAAACACCGCGCTGTCTCTCAAGATGCCCGCGGCCGTGCTGTCAAACCTCAAGAGCACCAAACACAACTGGGCGTTTCAGGGAGAGCCTGAACCCGAACTCAACGGTCGCCGCATTCAGCATGACCGCGGCAAAACCCTTGGTGGGTCCTCGTCGATCAACGGGATGGTTTTCATCCGCGGTCACGCGCTGGATTACGAAGGCTGGCGTCAGGCCGGCTGTCCCGGCTGGGGCTACGCGGACGTTCTGCCCTACTTCAAACGCATGGAAACCTATGGCGGCGGTGGCGATGACTTTCGGGGCGGCGATGGCCCCCTTCATGTGCACCGCGCGGTCCCGGACGATCCGCTGACACTGGCCTTTCTCAAGGCCGGCCAAGAGGCAGGTTACCCGGTGACCGACGATATCAGCGGGTTCCGTCAAGAGGGGTTTGGCGTGTCCGACCGAACCGTCTTCAAAGGCGAGCGCTGGAGCACCGCGCGCGCCTACCTCGACCCGGCTCGCAAACGCCGGAATCTCACGATCAAAACACGGGCACAGGTCCAGACGCTGATCTTCGACGGGACCAAAGCCACCGGTGTCGCCTACAAAGATGGGGCAGGGGCCTTGCACACCGCCAAAGCCCGCAAAGAGACCATCCTGAGCGCTGGTGCCGTCGGTACGCCGCATATCCTGATGTTGTCCGGCATCGGCCCCGCGCCGCACCTTCAGGACATGGGCATCGAACCCCGGTGTGACCTGCCCGGCGTCGGTCAAAACCTCAACGATCACCCCGATTTCGTGCTCAAGTACAAATGCAAACAGCCTGTGTCATTCTGGCCCAAGACCAAACCGCTGGGCAGGTCACACCGGGGTTCGATGCCCATGTCCTGAAGGTGCGGCGCGGG
>JBCBWJ010000087.1:0-8393 GCA_039817165.1 Pseudomonadota bacterium
GGCGTCCATATGACTTCCTTCCAAGAGAGTTTCACACTAATTCAGAGCTAATGAAGCGGAAACTGCATGCCAGATTCAGCGGCGACAACCTCCGTTAATGACTTTAGCAGACTTTGGGATGTCACGCAGCATCAGTCGAAAAGGGCTCGTTGCCGCCATCGGATGCGGCGCAGCAACCACCTGGCAGCGATCCATTTTGCCGTCAGAGACGGCCCATTCCCGACATTCAACCAGCGGCAAGTCGAGTTAAACGACTTCCCGAAAGCAGCCATTCGTGCACATTGCAGCATTTTGGTATGACTGGATGGCTGCGTCGCGGACGGAACGACCTTCCGGTCTTCCTGGTTTCTGTACCCGCTACAGCCTGCCCTTTGGCCAATGCTCCTGAAACAATCCAATGCCAGTTCGGCCGGCCTGCAACGTGCGTTCCGCCTCTTCTTCCGTGTCCGCCAGGCGCGCCAGAGTAACTGCGCCTATCAAGAGCGCCATAGCTGCAAGCCCTTGGTCCGTGCTGCTTTCGGGATCGTCCCGCAGCAGGTCCGCCATTCGCGCCGTTGCAATCGCCCCTGCGTGCGCTGGCGAGCCACCAGCTCGGGCAAGTTCCGTCCCCATTGCGGCGAGCGGGCAGCCTCGTCCAAGATCTTCGACATGGGCTAAGGAAAGGTACGTTTCGATATAGGCCTCGCGATCGCGCTTTTGCGCTTCGCTTGTAGTCTCGCGCTCCATGTCCGCGACAACGCTATCGACAGCGTGATTGAACGCCGCTGAGACCAATTCCTCCTTGGACGCAAAATGCCGATAGAAGCCGCCATGCGACATTCCGGCAGCTTTCATGATGTCGGCGACGCTTGTCTCCTCGATCCCGTGTTCGCGAAACATCAGAGCTGCGGCGTCCAGTATCCTGCCGTGACTACGCTGTTTTTCCGCCTCTGACATTCTCGGCATTTGCATGCTCCCAAACCGGGTTGACAATTAAGAGTATACATATCATCTAAATTATAGATTACAATAATCATCTAAAGGAGCGAGTCGTGTCCCTCAAACCCAAGATCCTTGTTACGAGCGCCGGCGGTAAGACCGGGCTGCAAACGGCCCTTCAACTTCGGGCGATGGAGTATCCGGTGCGCGCCTTTGTGCGTCGGAAGGATAGTCGGTCAGAAATTCTGGAAAGGGCGGGGGCCGAGCTTTTTCTGGGCGACCAGTATTCTCTGTCGGACATGCGCAGAGCCATGCAGGGTGTCACGCGGGCCTATCAATGCGCCCCTACGGCGCCCAACGGCTTACACTTCAATGCGATATTCACGGCTGCGGCATTTGAGGCACGGATCGAGCATGTGGTGACACTCAGCCAATGGCTTTCAAGCGCCGATCACCCGTCGCTCTTCACCCGAGAGGTCTATTTGAGCGACATCCTGATCGGTATGCGGTCTGAGATGTCCGTGACCACGGTGAACGTCGGTTGGTTTGCGGACAACTACCTGATGGTGCTGCACATGGCCGCGCATCTGGGCCAGTTCACAATGCCGCTTGGCGACGGAAGCGTAAAGAAGAACGCAGCCCCGTCAAACGAAGACATCGCCAGCGTGGTCGCCAGCGCACTGACCGACCCGGACCGCCATGCCGGCAAGACCTATCGTCCGACAGGCCCGACACTGCTTTCGCCAGACGAGATCGCCGACGCGATGGGGCGCGCGCTGGATCGACAGGTGCGCTATGTCGATATTTCCGAGCGTATGATGGTCAAAGCGCTGAAGGCACTGCCGCCAGCAAATTACTCAGAGGCGGCCGTTACCCAATTGGCGATCTATTCAGATGAATACCGTCGCGGCGCCTTTGCGGTGAATGCGCCCACGGAAGATGTTCTTCAAGTCGGCGGACGTGAACCGGAGACCTTCGAAAGCATCGTGCGGCGCAGGATCGCCGAACAGCCGGACTTACAGCGCAGCCTGTTCGGCCGTCTTGGCGCTGTTGGCGGTTTTCTGAAAATCCTCGCAACCCGCCCCTTCGATCTCGATCACGCGCAGGCGCAACGGGACTATGTACGTTTGTCCTCACCGACATTCTGCCAGGACGATGAGGCGTGGTCGGCACGTCACCAAGCCACAACTCAACCCTCCCTCCCAAGGAGCGTCGCGTGAATCCGCGACCTTCCAAAAGCACCTGAACGAAAGGCCCTCCACATGAACGTTCAAAATGAACTCATCGACCGCAACGAATGGTTTGCGGCTTCTTTCGAGCATGGCGATTTGTCCATACTGCCGAACCTACGGACCGTGATCGTGGCCTGTGGCGACGCGCGCGTGGACCCGGCGCATGTTCTGGGCCTCGAACTTGGCGACGCCGTGGTCCTACGCAACAACGGCGGCCGCGCCACGCGGGCGGTCACCGAAGAGATCGCCACTCTCGCTGTCCTCGTGAGCGCCATGACCGAATGTCGCGAAGCAGGATTCAGTGTCATCCTCATGCAGCACACACAATGCGGAGCCCAGCGGTTGGCCAACCCCGACATGCAAAAGATGCTGCGGGACAAGATCTGCATTGATGTTTCGGACTATGCGATCACGGACCAGGAAAGCGATCTTGCGGCTGACATCGGACGTATGACCGCCGCGCCCGAATTGCCAGACGCGATCACCGTTTCAGCCTTGCTCTATGATGTTGCAACCGGAGCGGCCCGCGAGATTGCCCCTGCCGTGTCGCTGGGTGCGTTGCGGTCCACGGAAAACCGATCGCGAACCCCGACGGAGGCGTGAGTAAGCGCCCAACCTGTCCGCCCTTCGCACCATAATATCCATATCAAAAGGATCGATCCGATGACCCCCTTAGAAATCTTCCTGCTACAATTCCTAGTAAGCTTGTTTGTCGTTGCCCTCATTGCCGTTTGGTACGTCGCGCCGTGGCTTGCCCGGCTTTCCGCAACAGCGGCGTTATCCATCCTCTTGCTGCCGCATGCCTTCCGCCACATTGGCATGAGCTTCATGGTGCCAAATCTGAACAGTGGCGGCTTGCCGGAAGCCTTTGCCACCAGTGCCAGTTACGGCGATCTCGTGTCCGCCTTTCTGGCCATCGCGGCTTTGCTCGCACTCCGTTGGGGTTCCATGGCTGCCCTTCCCCTCGTTTGGATCTTCAACACGCTGGGCACCTTCGATCTGGTGAACGCCTTGCGACAGGCAGAAGCGATTGACTATTTTGGCGCCACTTGGTTCATCCCGACATTTTTTGTACCGGTATTGTTGGTAACGCATCTGATGATCTTTGCTCGGCTTATAAGATCGGATCGGGCCCATCCGGCCTCGGCATGACGGGTCAGCAATCCTTATCAGGCGGGTGGCGGAGTTCGCTGCCTGCCTCTGGCTGCGGAGAGTAACACCCACTTGAGGCTCGTTCCCACCATCGGTGAAACTGCAGCATCCGGAGCAGATGACCGGCGGTGGCCATCAACGACGGCTCGGAGCCGACTTTGGCGACATCGATTGTCGCGGCAACGCAGCTTCGAGGAAGCGGACAATGATCGACCAGACAGCATCTGCTCTGTCACAAAAACCGCACCACTGGAACCTTCACAAAGCCTTCGATTGGTTGGTTCTTGGCAAGTGCTCTCTTCGTGCCCATGTTTGTAAGGCCGCTCTACGTACGAAGAAGGCCAACCGATGACCATTCAGCCGAGCAACATCTCCTCGGGTTATGCCCTTGAGGTCGTCGACTTGCCTGGTGAGGTGCGCGCGACGCGCGGTGACACCCTGCTCGCAAAAAGCCGAAACGCGAGAGTGGCCTTTGAAACGCGGCTCGATCCGGTGGTCTATTTTCCGCCCGAAGACATCTTGGTGCCCTTGGGAGAAAAGACCGACCTCAAGACGTTCTGCCCTTTCAAGGGAACAGCCCGCTACCGCGACCTCGTCCTCCCAGGTGGGCAACTGCCAAACGCCGTTTGGAGTTACGCCAACGCCCTACCCGAAAGCGCGCGCATTGAGGGCCACCTTGCCTTTATGCCCAGGGTTGCCGACCAAATTCTGACTGAAACAGGCCCGATCAAACGGCCTGACTATGATTCCGCGTCCGGACCCATGATCGATTGGCTCTTGAGAGAAGCAGGCTTCATCCCGACCCCTGAGGCACTCACCAAAGCACTCGGTGAGAAGCTGCGCGAACACGGCGTACAGGTTACACGGATCAGCATCATGATCTGGTCGCTCCACCCCCTTATCGCTGGCAAGAACTATGTCTGGGACCATGCCAAAGCGGATGTGTCCACGTTTGCCCCGTCTTATGAAATCCACGACCACCCAGCCTTTGTGAACTCGCCGCTCCGCCACGTTTCTGACGGACTTGGGGGTGTGCGCCAGCGGCTCGGCTCCGACTATGCCGAAAACAGCTTTCCGATCATGGAAGACCTGCGCGACCAAGGCGCAACCGATTACGTCGCAATGCCGCTGCCGTTTTCGGACGGGCGCGTCAACGTATTGACCGTCACTGGCGATCACCCCGTCGGCTTTTCTACTGCCAATCTCGGTCTCATCTTTGAATGTATCTTTGTTATCTCACGCTTTTTCGAAGTCTTCACGCAACGCGAAAACGCACAATCACTACTGGAAACATATGTTGGCAAACGCGCCGGTGCGCGCGTGTTGGGAGGTGAGATCCGGCGCGGTGACGGCGATGAGATTGATGCAGCTATCATGTTCTGCGACTTGCGCCATTCCACGCGCTTGGAGGAAGAGCTGTCCAGAGACACTTATCTGGAGCTGCTCAACCAATTCTTTGAAACCACTTCGAGCGTGGTGCATGAACATGGCGGGGAAGTGCTTAAGTTTATCGGTGATGCGATTTTGGCGGTGTTTCCCGCCGGAGAGGACTCAAAGGCAGCCTGTGCCACGGCACTGGCATCGGCCCGCGAAACAGTAGAGGAACTACGCAGCCATCCGAATTGCGAAGGTGCCGTCGGTGTCGCATTTGGCCGTGTTACATACGGTAACGTCGGCTCGAAAGAACGGCTCGATTTCACCGTCATCGGCCAGGCTGCCAACATCGCAGCGCGACTCTGCGACCAAGGCAGACACTCAGGCCACGCTGTTGTGGTTACGGACGAAGTGCTGGGCGACGATCAAGATGCAGACGACCTTGGAGACTTGGTTCTGCGAAATGTCGGTGCACCCGTCCACTGCCATGGAATAGGCATAAACCACACTCAGACCTAAAAAATCATCTAATTTTCTGACTGAGTGGTTCCCGCGGAAACCCGCGATTTTTGGCTACGCCAACACTTTCGGCCCTTTCCTGCCGTTAGCTGGGCGCTAGGAATGCCGCGGTCGCAGCCCGATTTGCAGTCATTCGCTGCAAGCGCGAATTCTAGGGTTGGAGGAACCACGGTCTGCGGACAATCCGGACTTGTGCGAGGGGAGACGTTCACTGAAGCTGCTCCGACTACAACACACGGAAACGCGCTGACGGCTGTTGGGTAGCTACTCCATCGGTCATTGATGTTGAGGGCAAATCCAGTATCCTCATTACGTACATGGACAGACGCGTGGATGTATCACGTTTTTTTGGGGGGGGCAAAAGCAAACACCACCAGGACAACTCTACCAAGATCTTGCAATGGGTGATTTCTCTGCTTCATAGCTGGTATTTTCTGCGATGAGGTTTTCCGAAAAGCCAATGCAAAATTTGACCAATTCGCGCATCCTTTTGTGGAGCGCAAAAACCAATCTAACTTTTAGAACGCTCTCCTCTCGTTATGAGACAGACACCCAAACATCCGTCGGCGATAGAAAAGAGAGATGAACACTAGGGAATTGACGCAGATCGATCTCCATTTGGGGCTTTCAATGGACGATCGGCCAATAAGACACTTGGGGGAGAAAATGAAGGTAGAAGACTTCTCGAAGTTGACAGCTTTGATCTATGCCGGGGCTTTAGACCAATCAAAGTGGGCTGACTTTTTGGTCGAACTGTCTGCGCTGACGGGCGGTGTGAAAACTCATATGTTCGGTTACGATCATGACACGGAGACGGACCTTGGACTGATCGGCCCAAGCTATGATCCAGATTTCCTACAATCATTCGCCAGTCACTATGCGGACACAAATGTTTGGGCCAAAGGCTTCGTAACCTTTGATCCAGGAAGAGCCATTCACGTGAAACAAATGTGTCCGACGGACGTCTTCGAAAAATCTGAGTGGTACAATGATTGGATACGCCCTCAAGAAGATGCCATGGGCGGCGGCGGAGCGTTGATCTTCAAAGAAGATCGTAGAATGTTTGCTCTCGGCGGCAACATCAGGCGTAAAGACATAGACCGTTTGGAGTCAGATTGGCTGCAGACCGTCAACCTACTTTTTCCCCATGTGCAACACGCCTTTGAATTGAGCAGATCTTTCACCTTCAATACGGTGATCAACCAGTTAGACGGACATCGACCGTTACAAAGAACGTCAACAGTTGTTGTAGTAACCTTGGAAGGTGTGGTCACCTACAGCGTTGGTCAACAGGTAACAGCAGGTGAAGAAAAGCCATTCACCACAGACCTGAAAGGCCGCCTTCGCTTTTATGAAAGTGAGCATAATCACAAGCTCGACCACGTTATAGAACTCGCAAAGCAAGGGCGCCTGTACTTTCCAATGAGTTTTCATGTTCAATCGGCGAAGAGGCCGAAGAGAGCATGGAACTGTCGCATCTCTGGGTTTGACCCGACTTTGCTCGATGAAGCGCTGTTAGATGTTTTATCAATAAATCTTGGGCCAGTACTGGTTGTTTCGCTTGATGAGATCGGCTTGGACACAGACGTCGCGACTACTCTGAAAAAGCAGTTCGGTCTGACCGCCAGAGAGGCGCAAATTGTCCTTCAAATTGCCAATGGCCTGTCGCCGCGAGAAATCTCCGAGCGGGATGCTGTGAGTGTACACACTGTAAGGAATCAGCTCAAATCCGGTATGTCCAAGATGGATGTCAGGCGGCAATCTGAGATCGTCCGTACGATTATGCTAAGCCGCCCCTAAAAGGTGAATTTCTCAGTCCGCGGGAGCCACTTGCACGAAGCTCAACCACTTCATCGCAACTTCCTCTCGCGATGCGTCGTGTAGAGAAAACGGGAAAATCTGGCGTTCATTTGCAGATGGTTGAGCCAGAAATCTGAGTGCTCGAAATTGCCAACGAGCCAACCGAATCGCGTGCGATTGACCACCATTTCTTAGTCCATTTGGATCATGATGCTATTCCGCAGAATTGCTATGACTTTGCGTGGATAGCAATGGGACTGAGCTAACACGTTCGGTTACAAGGGCGTTGGATCGGTTGCAAGCAAAGCTGTCGTCGCGCCGGACGTGGTGGCATGTTTTTACGTCATCCTAGTTTTTCACAAGCGTGTTCAAAACATGCAAGAAGGAGCCCCCAATGAAGCTTTCTAATTCACTTTTGGGTTTTACTCTGGTGCTAGCCATATCTGCACCTCCAGCGTTCTCCGGGGAGCCAGTGACTGGGGGAGCGCTGAAAAAACTAGTCTCTGGCTTTGAGGGAACTAATGGTGGCTTCATGATAGCGTTCAGTTCGAACGGAAACGTCAAAATGGTGGATGGAAGCGATGTCTACGAGGGCACCTGGTACGTGACCAGCGACTCTGTCTGCACCGAGATTAAGGCTCTGCGCAATGGCGCTCCAACCTGTCGAACAGTAACGGATGAAGGCGGTGGCAGATTCAAAATGACCAGAGCAGATAACGGAAAGTCACTTAATCTGGTTAGACAGTGAAAACTGGCGACGATCACCCATAAGCCACAAGACCAAACCTCTTAGCGGTCTGTGGCTTGCTGTTCGCCAGTGATGCGATCCGAAAGCATTGGACTGGCAGCTGATAGAATTTTCGCACAGGACTTTGTTCACTGAGACGCGCAAGGCCTGCTGCCAACCAGTAGAAGCATTTCTTAGCTCACTGCAGGTCTTGGCGGCGCCTTCAACTCGTTGCCGTGCTTTTCGTGCTGCGAGAATTTAAGATGACCGAGACGGGCAAACTGCTGTATTCGGGTTCAGCTCAGGATCAGCATTCGCGTCGCGCGATGGCATTTCGAGGACGGCCCATACCGGTCACTCGACCTTCGTCAAGAAGGCTGCGAACGCAACCCGCTTAGCCGCCATTCGCTGCATTTGCGCGATCTGGAGATATTCGGTCTCTCGGCCTGCGGACAATGGTAGCTGCGCAGAATTAGTCATGGGCTCCGGCATCACTCAGTAGCATCTTGAAGAGCGCCTGCTGGGTCAGATTGAAGCCGCTGATGAATGCGCCTTGGCGGTCTTCCAAATTGCGTTTGCGTCTCGCGTCGGTTGCGCCATGCACGATCGCTGAGCGAACATCATAGAACTGCTTGATTGCACCGCCTGTCTGACGTCAGCACCAATGGGAC
>JBCBWJ010000088.1:0-8362 GCA_039817165.1 Pseudomonadota bacterium
CTCCAATCCTTCGACTGAAAGTCCCGGCGTACAGGAACATGGAATTGGGCGAGCACGGATCAGCGCTCCGGCGACGCCATCGCCGGTGGCCAGACCGCAGTTTGTACATTTTGGGGTAGGTTGAAAAGGGCCTAAACACAAAATGGGGTAGGTTTTGGACTGCTGCGGGTCAGGCAGTGACTGTCGGCTTTGCGGGACAAGCATGCTGTTGGTTTTTTGAACCTCAACGTCCGCTTTGTGTGTTGAGTGCCATTGATGGACACCTGTCATTCCCTGCGTTGCCTTGGGTAGATTTGAACCGGAGATGGGCTTTGCCATGATGGTCGACCACAAGGGCAGCATGTATCGTAACTTAGATGTTACAAGGTGATGCGACTGTTTCGGTTCTTTTACGGAAGGGAACACGATGGCGCATGTTCTGCCCGACAACAGCAAGATTACGCCCGTTCCGGTGGAAAGGTTACGCTTCACCTATGCGCATGAAAAGCAATCGTGGTTCAGGCGCCAGCTGATACGGTCGGTTGAAAGGCTGTCGGGCAGTTGTGACCTGGAAGATCTGTATCACGCCTGGCGTGCGGCGGGCGCGACGGGCCATCCCTTTGAAGTTGCCATCCAGAAATTGCGCCTTCGGTTGGGTCTGACGGGCGTGTCATTAGATTGTGTCCCGCGCCAGGGTGGGCTGCTGATCGTTGCGAACCATCCCTTTGGGATTGCCGACGGTCTTGCCATGGGGTGGCTCGCCGCTCAATTGCGTGACCATGTTCGCGTTCTGACCCATTCGCTGTTATGTGCCGCGCCCGAGTTCCAGCCCTATCTGCTTCCGGTTGACTTTGATGACAGCCCTGACGCGCGCAGAAAATCCGCCGCCACGCGCCGGATGGCGGTGGATGTATTGAAAGACGGCGGTGTCGTGGTGATCTTCCCCGGCGGGAGCGTTGCCACGTCAAACCGACCATTCGTCAAACCGGCGGCGGAATTGCCATGGCATCCCTTTGTGACGCGGCTGGCCCTGACGAAGGGGACAACCGTTTTGCCGGTTTTTGTGCATGGGCAAAACTCTCTTGGGTTTCAAATCGCCAGCCATCTGTCCTACCCGCTGCGCGTCGCCCTTTTGTTCCGAGAAACGCGACGCCGGATGGGGGGCAGCCTTCACATGACGCTTGGCGCGCCAATGCGAGCGGAGGACCTTTCGACCCTGCCGCGCCACGACATTGCCGACACGTTGCGCAGGGCGTGTTTGCACTTGGGCGGGGCCGATCCCGAAGACGCTTTTCAATGGCCGCGCTACATCACTTGGTGAGGGCCCATCCCAACGGTCTTTAGGCGGGTGTCAGGGACCGGAGCCGGATGTCAGGTGCGTCAAACGCAACAAGCTTTCCGTCCAAAACGATCAACGGTTCAATCAGGGCCTTCACGCCGGTGATGCCAAGATCGGGGAAATCCAGCCCCATGGAATGGAACAGCGCAAACCGTCGGCCCGGCTTGGGGTTGAGGCGCGGATAGATGTCGCGCGTCCCCAGTTTCAGGTGATGCGCAATGTCCCATTCTGCCGTCTGCCCGTCTGTCCGGGTCACGACCCAGCAATGGCCGTCGTCACACATGCCGTTTTTTTCTTCGGGAAAGAAGAACCCGGTGGCATAGCCCGCCTCTATCCCCGCAGCGCGCAGGGCGGCAATGAAATACGTGTTGATGTCAACGCAGGAGCCTTCCGTCAGCCCGCAGCCCAAGGCGGGAATGGCGTCATACCCGTCGTTGAACTTTTCGTCTGGGTGGCCGTAGGTGAACAGATCCGCCACGTGGCACGCGATGGCGCGGGCGCGCTCTTGCGCAGGCAAAGTGCGGCCGACCGGTTCAATCTCTGCCAGCAGATCATCGGCAAAGCGGGTGAAGCGCGAGGGGTGAGGCGTGAACATTTTGTCTGGATAAGCACCAGACGCCGCATCGAACTGAAAGGTGATCGTGATGTCGCTTGATGTGGGTGCCAAACGGTACGCGCGCTGCCCGGTGGTTGCTTCGGTTGTGCCCGTCAAACCCTGAGCCTGGACATCACAGCATCCGCCATGGGGCGTAGACAGCCCACCGGGGATCAGGACACCCGATGTGCCTTCGGGACATGTCGCGGAATAGGTGATAATCATCCTGAACCATCCTGATTGAGCATTGCATCCGTAAAGCATGCGGCCGTGACGTAGGGATGACAGCGTGCGCGTCTTGGTTCAAGTGTGGTGCTGGGCTTCAACGCTGCTACAAGGCACGGCTGTTCCCGGCGGACCGCAGGGCGTACAAGCCGGCAACAACCAACGCGAAGGGGTGCAACCGACCGGTGCGCGCAAGGTGCAGCCATCCTTGGTGGAAACTCTGACAGCCCGGTTGATGTTCAGCGCTTTTGCCCCGGGCCGTCACATGAGGTTTACGTGCTGAAGGTATTATTGGAAGGCGGCGTCTGACCCTGCCTTCTTGAGGGTGCAGCATGTGTCGGGCGGCCCATCTCGCCCCTTATCTATGGGGTCCCGGTCAGGCGTTGCAAGACACCGAACAGTCAGATGTCACATTCCTGTTGGGAATCAGGGGTACCGTTTGGAAACGTTTCCAATCTCAACGGTCCCATGTCGCAAAAAGCCAAAACCACGATCAAGGATGTTGCACGCCGTGCGGGCTGCGGCATTGCGACGGCCAGTCGGGTTTTGAACAATTCCGGCCCGGCCAGTGCGGATGTGCGAAAACGGGTAGAAAAAGCAGCCTCCGACCTGGGCTTTTCCTTCAGTGCTGCGGGACGCGCCTTGCAAAGTCGGCGCAGTATGACCGTCGGCTGCCTCGTGCCCTCCCTGGCCAATCCGGTCTTTGCCGAAGCCGTGCAAGGGATCCAAGAGGTGCTGTCCGGTACCGGGTACCAGCTGCTGATCTCCTGCTCGAACTACGACGGCGCGGCGGACAATCAAGCGATCGAAACACTGTTGGCCAAGGATGTCGATGGGTTGATTGTGACCATGGTCGCGCCGGATCGCAGTGCGGCCCTGCGGCTGGCCAAGGCACGCAATTTGCCGGTATCGCTGATGTTTCATGATCCGATAGACGGCCTCCCCTCTGCCCATGTCGACAATTTTGAGGCCGCGCGCGACGTGGCCCGGCAATTTGCGGCCCTGGGGCATCAGCGAACAGCCTTCTTGTCACTGCGATTTGCCAGTTCGGACCGCTCGCGCAATCGCTACGCGGGATTTCACGCAGAGTGCAGAGCGCTTGGCCTGTGCGACCCAGCTCTGATCGAATTGACCGAGGCTGAGGCCCATACCCCGGAAAAACTAGCCCAGATTTTGGCCCAGTTGGACAGGGCGACCGCGATTTTTGCATCGAATGATTTTCTGGCCATCGCGGTCCAAAAAGCGGCCCGTCTGATCGGGTGGCGGGTGCCGGATGACCTGTCCGTTGTCGGATTTGACGGCATTGAAATCGGCCGCCTTCTGGACGTGCCCCTTGCCACGATTGAGACCGCGCCGGAGGCCATGGGGCGACAAGCCGCCGAAACACTTTTGAAAATGACGCAAGGGATCGCCGCGCCGCAAACGCCGCCCTTGCCCTACCATTTTCGGACCGGGGCCACGCTCGCGCGCCCGGGGCCGAAAATTCATGACGACGACCAGGTTGCGCCCTGGCCGCCGTCTGTTCTCTCGCTCAAGACCGATCTCAAACAAGGATGAACCAATGAAACATACTGTAATCGCGGCGCTTTTCGCAACTGCCATTGCCGCGCCTGCGCTGGCGGAAGATGCCATCTGCTATAACTGCCCGCCGCAATGGGCCGATTGGGCCTCCATGCTGACGGCCATCGACGAAAAGCTCGATATCCAGATGCCTCATGACAACAAAAACTCCGGCCAGACGCTGAGCCAGCTTTTGGCGGAGCGCGACAGCCCGGTGGCCGATGTGGCCTACTACGGTGTGACAACGGGCATCAAAGCGGGCAATGAAGGCGTGGTGGAGCCCTATAAGCCCGCAGGCTTTGACGACATTCCCGACGGTCTGAAGGACCCGGATGGCAACTGGTTTGCGATCCATTTCGGCACGCTGGGCCTTTTCGTGAATGTCGATGCCCTGGGCGGCGCGCCCGTGCCGCAATGCTGGGCGGACCTGACCAAGCCTGAGTATCGCGGCATGGTTGGGTATCTTGATCCGTCATCGGCCTTTGTGGGCTATGCGGGTGCTGTGGCCGTGAACATGGCCAATGGCGGCGATCTGGGCAATTTCGATCCGGCGATTGAATACTTCAACGCGTTGGCCGAAAACGACCCGATCGTGCCCAAGCAGACCTCCTATGCCCGTGTGGTGTCAGGTGAAATCCCGATCCTCTTTGATTACGACTTCAACGCCTATCGCGGCAAATACGAAGAGGACGGCAATTTCGAATTTGTCCTGCCCTGCGAAGGCTCCGTGCGGGTGCCTTACGTGATGAGCCTTGTGAAGGACGCGCCGAACCCCGAGCTTGGCAAGACGGTTCTCGATTTCATCTTGTCAGATGAAGGCCAGGCGATCTGGACCAACGCGTATCTTCAGCCGGCGCGCCCGGTTGAGCTGCCCGCAGAAGTTGCGGCCCGGTTCCTGCCGGCCTCCGACTACGAACGCGCCGTCGCGGTCGATTATGCCGAAATGGAAAAGGCACAGGCTGGTTTCGGCGAACGCTATCTCGAAGACGTTCGCTGATCCCCGATGAAAACAGAGGTGGCCTCCGGGCCGCCTCACCAATCCCCGAAGTCCTCGAATGACCCCTCGCATTTTCGCATTCCTCTGCCTGTTGCCGCTGGCGATTTTCAGTCTGGCGTTTCTGGCGCTGCCACTGGTGCAACTCTTTGCAGGGGCGGTAGAGGGCGACCTGGGCTGGGGCATCTATTTGGAGATCCTCAGAACACCCCGCTACCTGTCGACGCTTTGGCAGACCGTGGTCATTTCGATCCTGGTCACCGTTGCCGCGCTCTCGGTTTCAACAACGGCGGGCCTTTTTCTGGCAAGACACCGGTTCTGGGGCCGGGGCTTGCTGTTGTCGATCCTGACCCTGCCTTTGGCGTTCCCGGGCGTTGTTGTCGGCTTTATGATCATTCTTCTGGCCGGTCGCCAAGGCCTTATCAATGACCTCACACCCGGTCGCGTGGTCTTTGCCTATTCCTCTGTCGGGCTGTTTCTTGGTTACCTCTATTTCTCGATCCCGCGCGTTCTTTTGACGGTGATGGCAGCCGTCGAAAAATTGGACCCGGCGCTGGAAGAGGCGGCCCGCACGCTTGGGGCGCGGCCGGTTGCGATTTTGCGGGATGTGCTGCTTCCGGGTCTCGCGCCCGCCCTCGTGGCATCGGGTGCCATTGCATTTGCCACAGCCATGGGAGCGTTCGGGACCGCGTTTACGCTTGCCACGGATATCGATGTGCTGCCGATGGTCATTTACACCGAATTCACCTTATCCGCGAACATCGCCATGGCGTCGGCCCTGTCGATCCTTCTGGGGTTGGTGACGTGGGCCTTGCTGCTGTGGGCGCGAAGCTTTGCCGGTGCCACCGTCGCAGGGGGCGGTTGAGATGCGCATCGGGTTTTTCATCCAACTGACAGTGACGCTGCTGGCCGCAGCGTTTTTGATCGTCCCGGCAATCCAATCGATCCTTGCGGGCCTGACGGTCAATTACTTTCGCGGCCTGTCCTCTGGCCTCACTTTAAAATGGGTGTTCGAGGTATGGGACCTCTATGCCGACAGCATCCTCTTGTCGCTGTGGCTGGCACTCGGTTGCCTCGTGGCAACGCTGATCATTGGCGTTCCGGCAGCTTACGGATTGGCACGCAATCCTGGCCGAACCTCGCGGGTTCTCGAAGAATTCGTCTCGCTCCCTCTGGCCGTTCCCGGCCTCGCTCTCGCGCTGGCTCTGCTACAACTCTACGGCACAATGAAGGGGTTCCGGATGTCTGCGATGTTCATTCTCGTGGGGCATATCCTCTACACCCTGCCCTTCATGATCCGGTCCGTTCTGGCCGTTATGGCCGCGATGGATCTCAAGACGCTGGAAGAAAGCGCTGCCACGCTGGGCGCGCCGCCCTGGCGCACTTTTATTGACATCGTGGTGCCCAATGCGATGCCCGGCATTCTGGCAGGCGCGCTGACGGTCGTGACCCTGTCCATTGGCGAATTCAATCTGACATGGATGCTCCACACCCCGCTGCTCAAGACGCTGCCCGTGGGGTTGGCCGATAGCTACGCCTCCATGCGGCTTGAGATCGCGTCGGCCTACACGCTGGTTTTCTTCATCATGATTGTCCCGCTCCTGACCGCGATGCAATGGGCCAGCAACCGACTGTCTAGGATCAACCCATGACCCTCAAACTCGAAAACGTGGCAAAAACCTTCCCGGATGGGACCCGCGCGCTTCTGACCACCGACCTGGAGGTGGGCGCGGGTGAGATCATCTCGCTGCTGGGGCCTTCGGGCTGCGGCAAGACCACGCTTTTGCGCATCATCGGCGGGCTGGAAACCCCTGACGACGGCGGGCGGGTCTATTTCGACGGCCAAGACGTCACCGATCTTCCGGTGGAGCGACGGCGCATCGGGATGGTGTTTCAATCCTACGCGCTGTTTCCGAACATGAACGTCCGTCGCAACATCGGCTACGGGCTGAAGATGCTCAAACTCGCACAAAACGAAATTGATGCGCGCGTGTCCGAAGTCATCGAGATGTGCCATCTCGGCGGGTTTGAAGAGCGGTCCATCTCTGCCCTGTCTGGTGGACAAAAACAACGCGTGGCCCTGGCGCGGGCCGTGGCACCACGACCGCGGATACTGCTTTTGGACGAGCCACTATCAGCTCTGGATGCGGCCTTGCGCGATCGGCTTCGCGATGAGCTGGCCACGTTGCTCCGGCGGTTCGACATCACGGCCGTTTTTGTCACCCATGACCAGACGGAGGCGCTGGCCATTGCCGACCGCGTCGCGGTGATGAGCCAAGGCGTGGTTCAACAAATTGCGCCACCCGAAGTGCTCTATCGCAACCCGGCCTCAGAGTTTGTCGCCGAATTCGTGGGCGATGCGCAGTTGCTCCGAGGGACAATCGCGAAGGATTGCCTGCACCTGAGGGGCGGCACACAGGTCTTGCCCAAGGATGGACAGGGGCACACTGCTTTTGTCCGGGCCGAAAACGTCTTGCTCGATCCAGATGGTTCTCTGAGTGGCAGGGTCACCAGTGTCGTGTTCCTCGGAACCCACTACAGGGTCGGTCTCGAACAGGTCACGGACGAGATCTTGTTTGCGCATCATGCAGGTCCTGCCCCTGAGATCGGCAGCGACCAAAAGCTGCGCATCGCCCCCGAGGCGGTCATGCTGCTCAATCCATCACGAGTGACCCAATGACGCGCATTCTTCAGATCACCGATACCCATATCGTTGCGCCGGGTCACCTGGCCAACGGTGTGGTGGATACCGGTTCGGCCCTGGCCGCGACGGTTGAGACTATAGCGGCTTGCAAAGACCGGATAGGAGCAATCGATCTTGTCGTAGTGACGGGGGATCTGACCGATCATGGAACCCCTGACGAGTTTTCGGAATTTCAACGGCTGATGGTGCCGCTTGATCTGCCCATGATCGCCGTGCCCGGGAACCACGACACGCGAGAGACCATGCGCGCGGCCTTCAAGACACTGCCATGGATGCCGTCTGAGGGGCCCATCAACATCCGCGTCGATCTCGAAGACGTCACGATCCTTGCTCTCGACACTCTGGTCGAAGGTGCCCCTTATGGTGCGTTATCTCAAACCACGCTGGATTGGCTTCGAAAGATGATGGCACACGCGGATGAAACCCCTGTCCTCTTGGCCATGCACCATCCACCTGTTGCGTCAGGCATAGCGCTTATGGATCGCCAAGGGCTGCGAAATTCTGAGGAGCTTGCCGCAATACTCTCAGGGTGCGAAACCCAGTGCCGGATCGTCGCGGGTCACCTTCATCGCAACGTGGCGTCCCTTTTTGCCGGCCACCTGACAAGCGTATGCCCCGGGACGTCCCATGCCGTCACGCTGGATTTAGGACCATCCCCAAACAACACGTTGACGATGGAGCCGGGCGGCATGCAGCTTCATTGTTTTGGCGAAGACACCACCACCCACACGCTGCCAGTTGGCGTTTTTGATGGGCCGTTCGACTTTTTACCGTGAAGACGCTTTCTGCCGAGTGAGGATACGAGCATGTGTTGGACTGCCTCTTTCGCGGAGGTCGCGATACATCGACTGGCAGCCCCGCGATCACCGAGCAATGATCCGCTTTGTTCATTGGTCGCGTATGTCCCCTGTTGGCACGTCGCGTTTGTTTGACAACGTGCGCCACTTGGGAGGTGTTGGCTCAGAA
>JBCBWJ010000089.1:0-8354 GCA_039817165.1 Pseudomonadota bacterium
TGGTTCGCGGTGAGCTCATCGGTTTTGTTTTTCAGTCCTTTCAGCTGCTCGATGGTATGACCGCCCTCGAGAATGTGATGTTACCGATCGAGTTGCGCGGCGAGAGCAACCCCGGCGCGCGCGCGCGGGACCTGCTGACAAAGGTTGGTCTCGGCCAGCGCACGGACCATCGTCCGCGTCAGCTTTCCGGCGGCGAACAGCAGCGCGTCGCCATTGCCCGTGCGCTCATGCAGGACCCCAAGATCGTGCTGGCCGATGAACCGATTGCCTCGCTCGATCCGATGAATGCACAGCTTGTGATGGACGATCTGCGCCGCATCCACGAAGAGGACGGCCGCACCGTAATCGCCAATCTGCACACGCTCGACACCGCGCGACGCTATTGCGACCGGGTCATTGGCATGCTGCACGGCCGCATGGTGTTTGACGGCACGCCCGATCAACTGACGACCGGCGTGGCGCGCGACATCTACGGCGCCGACGCGAGCTTTTCAGAAGCCGCAACCTCGACCGAAATCAATGCGCTGGAACGCGCATCAGCCTGAGTTTCATCTGCGCGTCGCAGTGGGTGCGGCGGTGCAATTTACCAACTGGAGGATAAAGATGAAAAAGACGATCACCGCCATTCTGGCAACCACATTCCTGACCACACCGCTGATGGCGGAGGACATCTCCGAGTTCCGCATCGGCATCCTTGGCGGCGAAAACGCCCAGGACCGTCTGAACTCCAACGAGTGCCTGCGCGCCAAGACCGAAGAGCTGCTGGGCGTCGAAACCAAACTCTTTGCGCCAGCCGACTACAATGGTGTGATCCAGGGTCTGCTGGGCGGCACCATTGACATGGCCTGGCTCGGCGCATCCAGCTACGCCAAGACCTTCCTCGAAGATCCCGAAGCGGTGGAGCCCGTGCTGGTGAAGGTCAACGTGGATGGTGGCTACGGCTACCACTCCGTGGGGTTTGCCCGCGCCGACAGCGGCATCACCTCGCTCGATGACATGAACGAAAAGGTGTTTGGGTTTGGCGATCCGAACTCCACCTCCGGCTACCTGATCCCATCGATCGAGATCCCCGAGACGACCGGCGCCTCCATGGAGTCGGGCGACTACTTTGGTGAAGTGAAGTTCACCGGTGGCCACGAACAGACCATCGTGGCTGTCAACAACGGTGACGTTGACGCGGGCGTGACCTGGGCGGACGGCCTGGGCGAATGGGAAGACGGCTACAACTCCGGCGCGCTGCGCAAGGCGGTTGATGCGGGTCTCGTGGACATGAACGATCTGGTTGAGATCTGGAAATCCAAGCCCATCCCCGAAGGTCCGATTGTCCTGCGCAAGGCGCTGCCCGAAGGCGTGAAAGTGCAGATGACCGCGCTGATGGCCTCGCTTCCGGCGATGGATTACGATTGCTACTACGGTGTGGCGGCGGGCGAATCCAAAGGGTTCCAGCCGATTGGCCACGAGGCGTATCTGTCGATCATCGAAGCGCGCAAAGCCAAGTCGCAGTGATCAACGCCTTTCTTTGACACAGAACCGGCCCCGGGCGTGACCTGGGGCCGGTTGCCCCAAAGAGCCCAAACATCAGGACCCTTTCATGGCTGATCTGACCGCCACAGACGCGCCGTCGACGACTGACGTGCGCGATCACTACATGGCCATGACGCGGCGCAAACGGCTCTATTCCGGTGTGCTGCTCATCGTGTTCGTGGCGCTGATGGTCGCGGGGTTCTGGAAAGCCGATGACCGCAACGCGGGCGGCTTCTGGGACGGGTGGCACAACATTCTGGATTTCCCCGCCAAGGTGGTGAGCGAGGCTTGGGAAAAGGCCGGTGAACTGCCCTTGCATCTGTGGAATTTCATGCCAGCGCTGATTGAAACGATCAACATCGCGGCGGCCTCGACCTTGTTGGGGGCCCTGGGCGGGATCGTCTTGTCGCTTTTGGCGACGCGCGGCATGGCCCGCTGGCCGCGGCTGATCCCGGTGTTTCGCCGCTTTCTGGATGTGATGCGCGCGATCCCCGAGATCGTGATCGCGCTGGTGCTGATCTTCGTTATGGGCGGTGGCCCGGTCCCTGCGATGATCGCCATTGCCTTGCACACGGTGGGCGCGCTGGGCAAACTCTATTCCGAGGTGAACGAAAACGCCTCTTTGAAACCGGTCGAGGGGCTGCAATCCGTGGGCGCGACCTGGTCCCAGCGGATGATCCTTGGCGTCATGCCCCAGGTCGCGCCCAACTACATCAGCTACACGCTCCTGAGGTTTGAGATCAACATACGCGCGTCGGCCATCCTCGGCTTCGTGGGTGCGGGCGGCATCGGCTACGAGCTGCGCAATGCCATGTCCTGGGGCCAGGGTAAATTCGATGAGGCGGCGGCGATCTTTATCCTGCTGTTTCTCACCATCGTGTTCTTCGATCAGCTGTCCTCGGCCTATCGTGACCGGTTGACCCGGGGGGCGCGGGCATGACCGAGACCTTTGCCACCCAGGATTTGAAATCTCAGGCCACCCGCCTCTTTGGCCGCAAAAGAGCGATGAATTTCGGCATCCCGGCGGTGATCCTCGCCTACTTCGTCTACATCTTTTTTGCCTTCGACATTCCGGGCCTGAGCGAACGGGCCAGCCTTGAGAACGCCAAGACGCTGGTGGCGGACAGCTACAGTTACAAGACCCATGTGCTCTATGATGCGCGCTCCGAAGAGATCGAGATCGCCATCGAGGGCGAGCGCAAAGGCACCTACGAGGCCGGAACCGCGCCCGATTGGGTGACGCTGACCGACAGCGGCATGGTGGCGGATGTGGCCCCCAACCATCAGATCATCTTTGAAGATGGCCGGGTGATCTACGACATTCCCGGCTACGGCGTTCTTGAGGCCGAACCCTCTCGCCGCGGCGTGCAGGTGGTGTTTCCGCAAGGCGACATCGACAGCCAACCCGACTGGATCAACGCCTCCAAGAACCGCATCGCACTGGAAACAGAGGCCGCGCGCCTGACGATCACGCGCACGCGGATGGAAGTGTTCAAGTATGATTTCGGGTGGGAGCTCTTCTGGTTCACGCTCGAAAGCCCGTTTCACGGCAAAAGCTTCGGAGAGCTGGCCCGCCTTGCAGTGTCATCAGAGCGCGTTGAGCCGGAGCACTCGAACCTCGCTGCCATGGCGGAGGATTTCTGGAACAACAAGATGTGGCGGCACGGGGAGGTGGTCTGGGCCATTTTCGAGACCGTTCTCATGGCCTTTCTCGGCACATTCGGGGCCGCCCTTGTGGCGCTGCCGCTGGCGTTCTTGGCCGCGCGGAACTTTTCGCCCTTCATGAGCGTGCGCTTTGCGATCCGACGGGTGTTTGATTTCCTGCGCGGGGTGGACGCCCTGATCTGGACGATCATCCTGTCGCGCGCCTTTGGACCGGGGCCGCTGACGGGCGCGCTGGCCATTTTGATCACCGATGCGGGCACCTTCGGCAAACTGTTTTCCGAGGCTCTGGAAAATGTCGATGAAAAGCAGATCGAAGGCGTGCAATCCACCGGGGCCAAGCCGCTCCAGCGGTATCGGTTCGGGGTCATCCCGCAGATCACGCCGGTGCTGCTGAGCCAGCTGCTCTACTATCTTGAATCCAACACGCGCTCGGCCACGATCATTGGCGCGATCACGGGCGGTGGGATCGGGCTTTTGCTGACGCAGGCGATCATCACCCAAAAGGACTGGGAAGAGGTGAGCTATTACATCGTGCTGATTGTGCTCATGGTGATCTTTATGGATTGGTTCTCTGGCTGGCTCAGACGCAAGCTTATTTCCTCGGATGACAGTGGCATTTGATTTCAGGCCTCCGGCAGGAGTATTTCTGGCAAGATGAAACCGGGGGGCTGGCATGGCAAAGCTGGGGCGTGAGCCGTATATACATGACGATTGCGAAATCACGGATGTGACGTTCGGGCGGTTTTGCGAGATCGGCCGCGGCAGCCGGGTGGCCCATGCGGTGATCGGGGATTATTCCTATTGTGACCGGCTCTGCGACATTGCCAACGCGGATGTGGGCACATTTTCCAACATCGCAAGTTTCGTGCGCATTGGCGCGACGGATCATCCGCTGGACCGCGCGAGCCTGCATCATTTCATGTATCGCTCTGCCAGCTATTGGGATGACACGCCCGACGATGCGGAGTGGTTTGCCAAGCGGCGCGCGCGCCGTGCGGTGATCGGGCATGACACCTGGCTGGGGCACAACGCGCAGATCAAACCGGAGGTCACGGTGGGCCACGGCGCGGTTGTGGCCTCGGGCGCGGTCGTGACCAAGGATGTGGCGCCTTACATGATCGTCGCCGGCGTGCCCGCGGTGCCGGTGCGGGCGCGGTTTGAGGCGGCCGTGGCGGACCGGTTAATGGCGCTGGCGTGGTGGGGGTGGGATCACGCCGCCATCCGCGCGTCCTTGGACGATTTCAGGACGCTCTCCGCCGAGGCGTTCTTGGAGAAATACGAGGCCTAGCCCAAGGCACGGCGGCGTTTGAGGGGTTCTGATGCCACCGCCTCGGCCTGGGTTTTTTTCAAGAACGCGATGGCCCCCAGAAACTCGCGATGGGTGGGGGTGTGTTCGAGATAATCCATCAGACGGATCAGGTTGATCGGTTGGACGCGCATCAGGTGCACGATCCGTTCCACGGCCTCTTCGTGGGGATAGTTGTCGATGAACTGACAGGCGGTTTGCGTCGGCGTGAGGATATAGAAATCCTGCTCTCGCTTGGGCGTGTAGCGGGTGATGTCAAAGGGCGAGGCGCCCAGGGCATGGGATTTGGGCATGAGGCAGCGCCGGTCGGCCGCCTTGTCTTCCAAAACCGCGCCGGAGATCTGTTTGAAGCCGATCTTTTTGAGCCGCTCAATGGCGTGGTTGCGCATCGCGGGTGAGAGCATATCGGCATCGGCGCGGTCATAGCGCAGGTCATCGAACACGGAAAAAAGCCGCAAGCGTTTGTCCGCCAGCGCCATGTAATGCCCAAAGCTCACCGTTTCAGGGTCAACGGAGGCGTGGCTTGATGTGTCTGTTTCTGTGTCTGTCGCGGCGGCGGTGAAAAAGCGAAACATGCGCGGTCCCATGAATGTGCGTCTCCAAAGGATAGCTTGGCCGCGCCCATGATCAATCGTGGCATTCTGTCAGTCTTCGCCCACGGTCAGGGTCACGCGGTCGCCCGCAAACCAGGTCTGGCCAAATTCCACCGGCACGCCCGCGGCATCGAGGCTGAGCGACACGGTGCGCAACAAGGGCGCGCCCTCGCTGATCTGCAGATGGCGGGCCTGGGTGGCGGAGGCGCGTTTGGCGGTAAAACGCGTCCAGGCGCGGGTGTAATCCTGCAGGCCGTTTTCCTGCAACGCCTTGGTGATCGACAGATGCGCGGTCAGCGCGGCGGGCAAGCCGGGAAAACGGTCTGCGGGAAAAACGGTGCGGGCCAGCGCCACCGGCTGGTCGTCGGCGCGCGAGATCCCCTCGTAGACATGCACCATCGCGGCCTTTGGCAGGGCCAGCATCTCGGCCTCCTCAGCCCCGGCGGCGCGGGTTTCCAGCGCCAGCACCTCTTTGGTGGGCAAGCGGCCTGCGGCGCGCAGGTTCTGGTGAAAGCGCACGCGCTTGCCAATGGGGTAAAGCGTGGGTTCTTGCGTGACAAAAACACCCGCGCCGCGGCGGGCATGGACCATCCCATCCTCGGCCAACTGCGCCAGCGCCCGGCGCACCGTGTGCCGGTTGACGCCAAAGCGTTGCGCAAGGGCGGCCTCGGTGGGCAGTTTGTCACCGGGGCCGTAGCGCCCTTCGCCGATGTCGCCGGCCAAAGTGGTGTAGATTGACCGCCATACCGCTGTTTTTGCGCGGGTTTCGGTCATGTTTGATCCCATGTCATGGAAATTTCACGCAGCCATGGCTTGTGTGGATAACAAAAGAGCAGTACATATTTGTCTAGTTGTATAGTAAATTAGACAAATCCGCAAGGTGTCTAGATGACCACCCAAGATGAACGCAAAGCGTGGATGAGCCTCTTGGCCAAATCCCCCGCCGAAGACCTTGAACGGCTGTGGGGGTCGTTTGACGCCGCACAAGAGCACAGCTGGTTGCGGGCGCCTGAGGCCGGAGGCGTGATGGTGCGCGGACGGGCCGGGGCCACGGGCGCGCCGTTCAATCTGGGCGAGATGACGGTCACACGCTGTTCACTGAAACTGCCCGGAGGGGAAGTGGGCCACGGTTACGTCCAGGGACGCAACAAGGCCCATGCAACGCGCGCCGCCCTTGTGGATGCGCATATGCAAACGGCGCAGGCCGCTGCGGTACGCCGCACTGTTCTGACGCCACTTGAGGAGGCCATGGCGGGCACGAAAAAGACCCGCGCGGCCAAGGCAGCTGCCACCAAAGTTGATTTCTTCACATTGGTGAGAGGAGAGGACTGATGCAAGGCGATGCTTTGTCGAAGACGAGTTTGGAAGGCGGATTTCAGGACGCACCTGTGGACAGCGCGCGGGCGTTCCGCGCGGCGATGTCGGCGATGGCCCGACCAGGCTGGATTGAGCCGATGGACGCCGCGACCCCACCCCACCCGGCTTCAAAAGCGGCAGGCACGCTTTTGTTGACCCTGGCCGATCATGAAACGGGGATTTATCTGGCGGGCGATCATGACACGCCGATGATGCGCGATTGGTTGGCCTTTCACACCAGCGCCCCGATTGTTGGGGCGAGCGAGGCGCATTTCGCGCTGGGCACGTGGGAGGCACTTTTGCCGCTCTCGCAGTATCCTGTGGGCACGCCGGAATATCCCGACCGCTCCACCACGCTGATCGTGGAAATGGACGCGCTGGAATGCGACGGGGTGGTGCTCAAGGGACCGGGCATCAAGGACACCGCAGAGCTCAACCTGCCGGATGCCAAGGCGATGCAGGCCAACAACGCGCAGTTTCCCCTCGGGCTTGATTTCTTTTTGACCTGCGGGTCGCGGGTGGCGGCGCTGCCGCGCTCCACTCAGGTGTCAACAACGGCGGAGGAACGCTGAATGTACGTGGCGGTCAAGGGGGGCGAGCGGGCGATAGACAACGCGCATGCGTGGCTTGCCGAAGAGCGGCGCGGCGATCAGGGCGTGGCGGAGCTCTCGCTCGCGCAGATCCGCGAACAGCTCTCCCTGGCCGTCCACCGCGTCATGGCCGAAGGCTCGCTTTATGATCCCGATCTGGCGGCCCTTGCGATCAAACAGGCGCGGGGCGATCTGATCGAGGCGATTTTCCTCATCCGGGCCTATCGCACGACGCTGCCCCGGCTTGGCGCGTCACAGCCGATTGACACCGGCGCCATGGACTGTGACAGGCGCATCTCGGCCACGTTCAAGGACGCGCCGGGGGGGCAGGTTCTGGGCCCGACCTTTGATTACACCCACCGTCTGCTGGATTTCAAACTGGCCGCCGATGGCGAGGTGCCGGACGCCCCCGCGGGTGAGGCGGCAGACCAAGACGTGCCGCACATCACCGAGTTTCTGAACCAAGAGGGTCTGATCCAGACCGAAACCCCGAGCGATGACACACCGCCCGATCTCACACGAGAGCCGATGGAGCTGCCGGCCAACCGCCCGCTGCGGTTGCAATCGCTGACGCGCGGCGATGAAGGCTTCGTGCTCGGCATGGCCTATTCCACGCAGCGCGGCTACGGGCGCAACCATGCGTTTGTGGGCGAGTTGCGGATCGGCACAGTAGAGGTCGAAATGGACATCCCGGAACTGGGGTTCAGCATCGACATCGGCGAGATCACGGTGACGGAATGCGAAACCGTGAACCAGTTTCAGGGCTCAAAGACCGAACCGGCGCAATTCACGCGCGGCTACGGCTTGGTGTTTGGCCAAAGCGAACGCAAGGCCATCTCAATGGCGCTTGTGGATCGGGCCCTGCGGTGGGAAGAGCTGGGCGAGGACAATGTCGGCGCGCCTGCCCAAGACGAAGAATTTGTCCTGATGCACGCCGACAACATTCAAGCCACGGGCTTTCTCGAACATATCAAGCTGCCCCACTACGTGGATTTCCAATCGGAGTTGGAGCTGGTGCGCAAAATTCGGGCGGAGGCCCAAGAGACCTCCGCCCGAAATGCCACTCAGGAAGCGGCGGAATGACGGGCGTTACCCAATCACTTTGCAGCGTCGTCTTCTTCACCTTTGAACGCGTTGGACATTGTGCCGGGGAACATGTCCTTGAGCATCTTGCCAGCCAGAAGCGCGCCAAACAGCACCAGAAGTGCCACGCAAACCATTGTCGTTGTCATAACAGTATTTCCCTTGCTCGGTGGTCTATGACGGATGCGTATCGGGCCTTTTGGGCGAGAACATGGCCGAAAGGGCGCTTTTCATGAC
>JBCBWJ010000008.1:0-17406 GCA_039817165.1 Pseudomonadota bacterium
CTTCAACTCGAAATGAAAGGCGTGTATCCATGGCGCCTAAGCGTCCCGAAAGTGCGGGCGCTATCCCTGAAACGGTTGAGAGCCCCGCACTGAATCGGCCCGGACCCGCCCCGCTTTATGCCGCGTTGGATCTGGGCACCAACTCCTGTCGCATGCTGGTCGCCCGACCGAAGGGCAGCCAGTTTGAAGTGGTGGACAGTTTCTCGAAATCCGTACAGCTCGGATCGGGTCTGGAAAAGACCGGCAAGCTGTCGCGATCTTCGATCACACGCACCATTCAGGCCCTGCGCGTCTGCCAGCAAAAGATCAAGCGCAACAAGGTGGGCCGGATGCGGCTTGTGGCGACCGAGGCCTGCCGCCGCGCCTCCAACGGGGCGGAGTTCATGGCGCGGGTCAAACGTGAAACCGGGCTGACGCTCGATATCATCAGGCCGCAGGAAGAGGCGCAACTGGCCGTTGTGTCCTGCGCGCCTTTGGTGAGTAAGAAAACCGAGCAGCTTCTGGTGGTCGATATCGGCGGCGGCTCGACGGAACTTGTCTGGATCGACCTTACCAATGTGCCTCCCGCGGAACGCTCGCAATCCATCATGCGAATGCACAATGGGTTCGAACCACGTGCGAACGTGGAAACCGCAGCCAAGGTGGTGGATTGGATTTCCGTGCCTCTGGGCGTGGCCACGCTGCGCGATCAATTCAATGATGTGGAAGATGACGGCGCGCGCTTTGCGTTGATGAGTTGGTTTTTCGAGGAAAACCTGTCGGAGTTCGCGCCTTACAAGGACGAGCCCACCCGGGAGGGCTTTCAGATCGTGGGCACCTCTGGCACCGTCACCACGGTGGCCGCCAGTCATTTGGGTTTGAAACGATATGATCGCAACAAGGTGGACGGGCTGCGCATGAGCTCCGAAGAGATCGACAAGGTGATCCGCTCCTATCTGGCCTTGGGACCCGTCGGACGGCGGCGCGATCCCCGGATTGGATCGGACCGGCAGGCCCTCATCATGTCTGGCGCGGCCATTTTGCAGGCCCTGCTGCGCTGCTGGCCCACGGATCGGTTGTCTGTGGCCGATCGCGGCCTGCGCGAGGGCATTCTTTACGCGCTCATGTCCGCGGATGGCATGCTTGATGATGACCCGATTGATTGAGGTGAGCCATGGCCAAGACACCGGATGGTAAAAACACCTCAGGCCGCGGGCAGCGCGATCTGACGGTCAAGGTGAAAACCGCGCGGGGGCGCAAATCCTCGTCCACGCGGTGGTTGCAGCGTCAATTGAACGATCCTTATGTAAAACGCGCGCGCGCCGAAGGCTATCGCGGGCGTGCCGCATTCAAGATCATGGAATTGGACGACAAGTTCGGGTTCTTGCAGCCGGGCGCGCGCGTGGTCGATTTGGGCTGTGCGCCGGGCGGGTGGTGTCAGGTGGCCGTGCCGCGTGTCAATGCGATGGGTGAGGGCGGCCAGCCGCAAGGGTTTATTCTGGGCGTTGACCTGCAAGAGGTGGAGCCCATTCCCGGCGTTGTGTTGCACCAGCTTGATTTCATGGAAGATGGCGCCGACGACATGGTCAAAAAGTGGCTCGGCGGCCCTGCGGATGTGGTGATGTCGGACATGGCCGCGGCCTCCAGCGGGCACAAGCAAACGGATCATTTGCGCATCATCGCGCTGTGTGAAGCGGCGGCCTACTTGGCGTTTGACGTGCTGGAGCAGGGGGGCACATTCGTGTCCAAGGTGCTGGCAGGTGGGGCGGAAGGCGAGTTGCAGAAGCTTCTGAAGCAGCGCTTCGTGAAAGTGGCCAATGTGAAGCCACCGGCTTCGCGCTCGGACAGTTCAGAGAAATTTGTGGTGGCCACCGGATTTCGGGGGTAGCGCGCTCGTCGCGCCCTAGCGGGCGCGCCTCGCAGGGGTCAACCGCGCAAGGATGCGAGTGCCTTGACGGCAAAGGCCGATTGCCAGGACAGATCGTGCTCGGCGGGTTCAAACCGCTCACGCGTGGCGCGGGCCAGATTGTCCTGCCGGATCAGTTCAAAGAGCAAAGCATGTCGGGCAGGGGCGTCGCGCATCGCGGCCTCCGGGTGTTTCGTCAACTGGGGTGGTCTGGTTAACGGCGAAATCAGGCCGTATTGGTCCGCAAATGAGGTGCTTTTGAGGGTTTTGGGGGCGCATCGCCCGTGCCGCGCTCGCTGGTTTTTGCCAAACACCTGGCGGCTGAGCGCGTAAAATGGAGGAGCGGTTCGTACAGAGTTCGAACCCCAAGCGCGCTCAAGTGGCCGAAGGGGGTAGCGCACTTTAGGTGGCGGAGAGACAGGGATTCGAACCCTGGGTGGGCTTGCACCCACAACGGTTTTCGAGACCGCCCCGTTCGACCACTCCGGCACCTCTCCGCGGGGGTCTGACGCGCCGTGTACTGGGCTTTGCGACACTGGGCAAGCGGTTTTGCCCGGCGCATCTGGACGCCTCTTGCTGATTTGTCGCGGGGCGCAGACCCAAACTTGGGATTGCACCGCTTTCCCGTAACACTTTAGGGTTTCAGCATCGCGATCAAGAGGAGTGTTGTATGCCCCAGTGGTGCAGGATTTTCAGCCTCGTCAGCCTGTGCCTTATGGTCAGCCTGACCGCGCCCGTGAGCGCCGCTGACCGTGCCAATGTAGAGGCGTTTTTGCAGGTCACGGGCTTTGACGTGGCCCTTGAGGCCATCGCCCATTCCGCCGAACATGCCCCCGCGCTTTTGGGCCAGGAACCCGATGATTTCGGGCAGGACTGGATGCGCGTGTCCCGCGACGTTTTCGATGGGCCGCAGATGCAGCGGATGGCCGTTGATATCCTGATCCAAACCCTCACGCCCGATCATCTGGGCCATGCTGCGCTGTTTTACGCCTCGGATCTGGGGCAGCGGTTGGTGGCGGTGGAAAACGCCTCTCACGGCAATGACGACACGGAGGCCAAACGCAAAGAAGGCATGGCGCTCTTGCAGCATATGGGCCCTGACAGCGACCGCATCACAACCATCATGCGGCTTCTCGACGCCGTCGACAGCTCCGGACAGAGTGTCCGCGCGGTCCAAGAGGTCATGGTGCGCTTTTTGATGGCCGCCTCCCACGCGGGCGCGCTTGGCTATGAGATCGACGAAGACACCCTGCGCGCCCTGATCAAGCAGGATGAACAGGCGATGTTGGCGGATATGCAAGCCGGGGGTCTGGCCAGTGCCGCCTATACCTATCGCGACATATCGGATGCTGATCTGGCCGCCTATGCCGACGCGCTGGAGCATCCCACAATGCAAGAGGTCTATGAGCTGATGAACGCCGTGCAGTACGAAATCATGGCCAACAGGTTTGAAACCCTGGCCGTGAAACTGGCCGATCTGCACCCGGCAGAGGAGCTTTGAGCATGGGCGCGATCGTCAACCGGGTCGCCGCAGGGTTTGCAGCTGTGTTGCTGTCGGTGCAGATCACTCTCGCCGACCGGGCAGAACAATTTGACGCGCTGATGGACGCCCTGCGCATCACCGAGACGGTCGCGATCATGCATGCCGAAGGAGTGCAATACGGCGCGACCTTGATCCAGGACATGATGGTGGATGCCGACACCCCCGGCTGGCGGTTGCGCGTGGGGTTGATCTATGACGAGACCCGGATGCGCGATTTGCTGACCACCGGGCTCGAGGCAGAGCTGGCAGAGGTCGATCTGACCCCACTTGTGACGTTTTTCGCCTCTGATCTGGGCGCAGAGATCATCGCCCTGGAACTTGCCGCGCGACAGGCGTTTTTCAACGAAGAGGTGGAGCTGGCCGCGCGCGACCGCTTTGAGGACATGACCGACAATGACGACCCGCTTGTGGCGCAGATCACCACCATGATGGATGACAGCGATCTGGTGGAATACAACGTCATGGGCATCCTGAACGCCAATCTGATGCTCTATCGCGGGCTGTCGGATGGTGGCGCGATTGATCTGGGCGAAGAGGACATCCTGCGCGATGTCTGGACCCAAGAGGCCAGCGTACGCTCAGAGAGCACAGGCTGGATCCAAGGTTACTTTCTGACCGCTTACGGCGCGCTCTCCGAGGGGGATCTGGAACGCTATGCCGAATTCTGGCGCACCGATGAGGGCCGCGCCCTCAATGCAGCGCTCTTTGCCGTCTTCGACCAGATGTATGAAGAGCTGTCCTACCTTCTGGGCCGCGCCACGGCTGACCAGTTGCAAAGCGAAGAGCTTTAGCCGAAAAGATCGCGCTCCAAGGCCGGATACCGCAGCGCCAGCGTGACCCCACGGACCAGGAAACTAAACAGCAGCGCGGTCCACAGCCCGTGATTGTCCAAGACGGGCAACAGCACCGCCGCCAACCCCAGATAGAGCGCGGCGCTCAGGGCCATGGTGTTGCGCATGTCCCGCGCGCGGGTGGCCCCCACCATGACACCGTCCACCATGAAGGTCCCAACAGAGGCCAACGGCGCGGCCACAACATAGATGAGATACGTCGCCGCCGTGGCCCGCACCGCCTCTGACGTGGTCATGACCGCGATCAGCTCGGTTCCAAAACCGGCAAACACCACCGTCACCAAAAGGGCCACCAAACCCGCCCAGAGGCAGCCCAGACAAATGGACCGCCTCAGCCTGTCGCGGTCCTTTTGCCCGACGGCTTGCCCCACCAGCGTTTCCACCGCATGGGCAAACCCGTCGAGGCCATAGGCCGTGATGAACACAAATTGCAGCAACACCTGATTGGCCGCCAGCGGGACATCGCCCAAATCTCCGCTGAAAAACACGAAGGAGACAAAGATCGCCTGAATGCAAAGAGACCGCAGCATGATATCGCGATTGATCACCGCCATGCGCATCAAAGGCCCGCGCGCAAAGACGCGGGCTCGGTCGCGCCAATGGGATGCGGCAAAGACATCGCGGCAAAACCAAAGCCCGATCACAAGGCCGACCCATTCCGCAATGAACGTGGCCAACGCCACGCCCGGCACCCCCATATCAAGCCCCAGAACGAACCAGATGTTCAGCACGATGTTGAGCGCATTCATCGACACTTGCTGCATAAGCACCGCGCCGGAACGCTCTTGCGCAGTTAGCCAACCGGTGACGCCGTAAAGCGAGATCAGGGCTGGGGCGCTCCATATCCTTATTTCGAGATAGTCCCGTGCGAGGCTTTCGACCTCCGCACTGGCCGGAGACACCAGAAACGCACCGTAAAACAGCGGCAGCTGAAGCAGGATCATCAGTGCCCCACCCGTGCCGCCAATCAGCAGGCTGCGGATCAGGATCGCGTGCGTTTCGCTCTGGTCTCGCGCCCCAATTGCCTGGCTCGCCAACCCAATTGTGCCCATCCGCAAGAATCCAAAGAGCCAATACAGCGATGTCAGGATGATCGCGCCTATGCCCACAGCGCCGATGGGAACGGCCTCTCCCATCTGGCCCACGACCGCGGTGTCCACCGCCCCAAGCAGCGGCACGGTCGCGTTGGACAAGACAATGGGCAAGGCAATGCGCAGGACGCGTGCATGGGTGAGCGGGGTGGCCGCGACGCGCGTGTCAGCCATCTCCTCCTAGCTGTCCCTGCGCGGCATCAGAAAATGCCCGGTCGCCTGCGCATGCGGGCGTTGACGATTGTCCTGCCAGGCCTCCACATGCACGCTTGCATACCGCCGTCCCGACCTGTTGACCTTCGCCCGCGCATAGCTGTCACGTGGCAAGCCGGAGCGCAGGTAGTCGACAGTGAACCCGATGGTTTTTGGCAGACGCGGCAGATCACCGGCCTGCATCGCCTCAAGATCCAATTCGCCGCGTTCCACCTCGTCCCACAGCATAGACCAACTGAGCCCGATGATCGCCGTGACCTCCAGAAACGCCGCCGTGGCCCCACCATGCAAGGCGGGCAGGCCCGGATTGCCAATCAAGTGCTCGGCATAGGGCAAAACTCCGGTGAGTTCGTCGCCACGCCGATCAAACTCGATGCCCAGAAAGCAGATATACGGCACGCCTTGGACCAGGCTGGTGAGGGCGGCATCGCGCCTGTGCTTGACCACCTTTACCGGCTCGGGTCTGACGAGGCTCATGCGCCTCGTCCTGCCGTGAATGTCCCGGTGGCCGACGCCACGGGTCGATCTTCGTCATCATCGATTGCGCGCGCACGCAGGAACGCCACAGAGCGGGTGACATGGTAACAGGTGGCCTGCGCGCGGATGCATTGTCCGGGTGTCGCGGGACGCATGTAGTCAATACGCAGGTCGATGGTTGCGGTGATGCCTTTGACATCCGGATGCGCCATCGTGGCCGCCCCACAGCACGTATCCATCAGGGCCGAAACCGCACCGCCATGGATCACGCCCGTTTCGGGGTCACCCACGAACTTGGGGTCATACTCCATTGACAATTCTGCCGTGCCGGGCCCGACGGCGACAACGCGCATGCCCAAGGCCTGAGAATGTGGAAGAGATTCGATGAATTGTTGCGTGGCCCGCATTTGGGCGGCTCTGTCTGCATTGGGGTCTTGGTGTGCCATGGCCGTCTTTCGCGATGCTATCACGCCTATATGACCGCGTTGTAAGGTCCGTAGCAATAGCGACAGTTGCCCGAAACCCGATGAGGCAGTATCCTACGATCAGGGAGGACATATGGCAGAGACGCAGATATCTTTCAAAGAGATGTGCGCGAAGTTCGACGTGACGCCGCGAACCCTGCGCTATTACGAATACATAGAGTTGCTCAATCCGACGCGTGACGGGCGGTCCCGGTTTTACGGGCCACGGGAAGTTGCGCGGATGACGCTGATTCTGAGGGGCCGCAAATGGGGCTTTGCACTCGAACAAATTCGCCAGTGGTTGTTGATCTACGAGGCGGAAGGCACGCAAGCGCAATTGGAGATCTGGATAGATCAGGCCGATATGCAACTTGAGGCACTCGCACGCCAACGCAATGAACTGGATGAAGCTATGAAAGAGCTCAAGGGCGTGCGGGATCAATCTGCCGCCGCCCTGAAGAAATTGAGCGCATAGCGGCCCAATATGATCTGGGCGCGACCTTGGGTTTCAGCGCGGCCAATGTAATTTGATCAAATTTCATTACACCGGTGGTCTTGGTGGCAAGAGCATGCAAAAAGACAGCATTGCTGACCTAAGTGCGCGAGATCTGCTATGACCGACACCCCCATCCGCATCGCCATAAATGGATTTGGCCGCATTGGGCGCACGCTTTTGCGCGTTCTGTTGCGGGAGGGCTCTGATTTCGAGATCGTGCTGATCAACGACATCGAGCCGCTGGACACCTGCGCCTACCTTTTTGAATATGACAGTGTATTCGGCCCCTGGCACGGGGAGGTGCGCACGGAGCCGGGGCTCTTGGTCGTTGGCGGTCACCCAATACCCTTTCATGCCGAACCCGATCTGTCGAAGCTCGATCTGGCTGGCGTTGACCTGGTGCTGGAATGCACCGGCATGGGCGGGACGCGGGCTGTGGCGGAACGGGGGCTTCTGGCGGGCGCCAAGACGGTGCTTGTGTCCGGTCCTGCGGCAGAGGCGGATGTGACGCTGGTGATGGGCGCCAATGAGGCGGATCTTGACGATCAGCGGATCATTTCGAACGCGTCATGCACAACAAATGCGTTGGCGCCTTTGGCGCGTGTACTCGACGATGCCTTCGGTATTGTGAGTGGCCAAATGACGACTGTGCATTGCTATACCGGCAGTCAGCCCACGGTCGACAAACCCCGCGCCGCACCCGAGCGCAGCCGTGCCGCCGCCTTGTCCATGGTGCCCACCACGACAAGTGCACAGCACCAGACAGGACTTGTTCTTCCCCGGCTCAAAGGGCGGATAGAGGCGCGTGCGATCCGGGTGCCGACGGCCAGTGTGTCGGCCATCGACTTGACCGTGCAAACGGAAAAGTCGGTGACGGAGGCGGAGGTGAACGCGCTGTTGAAAGCCGCGGCTGACGGGTCGGCGGTGTTTGGCTGGACGCAAAAACCTTTGGTGAGCGCGGATCTGCGCGCCCGGCCGGAAAGCATCGTGATCTGTGGGCCGGAGACATCAGTGTCCACGGGTGGGCTCTTGCGCGTCTTTGGCTGGTACGACAATGAATGGGCGTTTTCGTGCCGCATGCTGGATATGGCGCGGCTGATCAGCCGGCGCTAACGGCCCGCTCGCCGCTCCCTTACGGGTGCGTCTCGCGGCGCTCAGCCGTCGCACATGGCTTTGATCGCCGCTGCGTGCTCCGGGCTGGCCGCGCGCGTGTCCTGGGCCAGGTGGCGGACGTCGTCCATCAAGGTGTCGGGCTCTGCAATCTGGTCATAGAGCCCCCAGTCCAGAGCTGTTTCGGCCTCCACCTTCACCCCACCCATGAAGATCATCTTTGCCCGTGCCGGGCCCACCAACCGCGCCATCCGGGGCGGATCGGAGGATTGTGGCAAAAACCCCAGCTTCATCACCGGATAGAACGCCTTGGCCGTTGGCACGGCTACGCGCAGATCGCAGGCCAGCACCATGCCCATCGCGCCGCCCGCCACCGTGCCGTTGAGTGCCGCCACCGACAGGCCGGGCAGGGCCGCAATCGCACCCGAGAGCCGCTCCCACACCGGGCTCAGCGCCAGCCCCGCGCGCGCCGCGTCCAAATCCGCGCCTGCCGAAAAGACAGAGCCCGCGCCGGTGATCACCAACACGCGCGCCTCTTGCGCCGCGATGGCAATGTCGCCCAGCTCGGTCAGCATCGCCTCGGTCAGTGAATTGGCCTTCTGCATGCGGTCAATCGTGGCAATCCACAGCCCGTCGTCTTTTTCGAGCCGGATCATATCAAGCCCACCCGGCGGCGAATGTCCTCTTGGCGCAGGCTGATCTCTTCGCCCACAAACCCGTCTGCGTCCGCGCTGCACATCCACAACAGCGCCCGCGCGGGCCAGTCGGGCGGGATGTGGTCGGACCAATCGAGAGCGGCCACCGGGTTGATACCGCTTGCCTTGATCTCATGCTGCATCTGTGTGGCAACCGTGCCGGGTGACAGCCCCATCACCCGCAGACCCGCCGCGCGGTTTTCTGTGTCGGCACAGCGGGTCAGCATCGCCGCCCCGGCTTTGGAGCTGCAATAGTGGCTCCACCCCTCGAGCGCATGGCTCGCGGCCCCCGAACTGATCGTGATGATCGTGCCGTGTCCGGCGGCCTTCATCACCGGGATCGCCGCGCGCATGCCGTAAAAGACACCCTTGAGGTTGATGTCGATCACGCGGTCCCAATCCTCTGGCGCCAAGGTGTCCAACGGGCCAATCGGATCAATGATCCCGGCATTCCCGATCAAAACGTCCAAGCCCCCAAAGGCGTCCTGACACAGCGCCACCGCCGCCGCCACATCCTCATATCGCGCCACGTCACAGGCCACCGCCCGCGCCCGTGGTCCGATTTCTTCGGCCAGTGCGCTGATATCCCCGGTGCTGCGCGCCGCCAGCACCACATTGCCCCCGGCGTGAGCGAAAACCCGCGCCGCCGCCGCCCCGATCCCACGGCTCGCGCCCGTGATCAGCGTTGTTTTTCCGGTCATATCCATCACCGATCTCCTGTTTCAAACAGCGCAGATTTGCGCGAACTAAACCTTGACCCTCAAGGGGGATGGGCAGAAGCTACACATGAACGCAAAAAACGGAAGGGTCGATCATGGCGTCCTTGAACACCCGCGCGCTGCGGAGTGCAGCACTTGCGGTATTGCTATCTTCTACGGCGGTTCACGCAGATGTGTCAGCCGAGCAGGTCTGGTCCGATTGGCAAACCTATATGGCCGCATCTGGCTATGCCGTGACTGCCACCGAGGCCCGCTCAGGCGATGCGCTTGAGCTCAGCGAGATCACAATGGTGACGGAGATCCCCGAAGAGGATGTGACCATCACGCTGACACTGGCGGAAATGACGCTGCTGGACAATGGCAACGGCACCGTTTCCATCGCTTTCCCCCCCACCTTGCCCCTGGGCGTATTGGTCGAGGCGGCAGGCGAGGATCCGGTCAATGTGTCGGCGAGCTATACC
This sequence comes from Pseudomonadota bacterium, assembly GCA_039817165.1. GTDB lineage: Bacteria > Pseudomonadota > Alphaproteobacteria > Rhodobacterales > Rhodobacteraceae > Roseovarius. The sequence goes on from JBCBWJ010000008.1 coordinate 10,006, forward strand.
ACGCAGGCATGGGCCGGCATCGTTTCGGGCGAGCCTGATAACATCGTCTACACCTATTCCGCCGCAGGCATTGGCCTGTCTATCGATGAAATCACCGCCGATCAGGTGACCTTGCCCATGTCCACCATCGGCACGGTCGAAATGAACATCGCCAATTTCGCAGGCTCCTCGACCTCCAAGAGCGGCGCGCTCTATGAAACCGCGCAAAAGATCACCACAGGGGCGGTCAATTACCTTGTGGACGTCACCGACCCCGACGGCGCCGAAGGCCGGTTGATCCTGCAAGGCAGCGCCGACAGCATGGATACCAATGTCGTGGCAGCCCTGCCAGAGGACGGCGACATGAACGATATGTCCGGCATGCTGAAAAAAGGCTTTGCCGTGGACGCCACGCTGGCCTTCACCGGCGGGGCCATGGACGTCAATTTCAACGACACCGGCGAGAGTTTTCAGCTCAAATCAACATCCGGCAGCAGTGACTTTTCGGTCGCGATGAACGCCGACGGGGTCAATTACGGCCTGTCCTCCACCGCGCAGGATATCTCCCTGGCCGGAACGGATATTCCCTTCCCGGTGGAGCTGTCGGCCCAGGAAAACGGCTTCACCATTCAAATGCCCGTCAGCGCCCGCGATACGCTGCAACCCTTTGCCATGGATGTGACGCTGGCCGATTTCGTGATGTCCGATCTGCTCTGGGGTCTGGTGGATCCCACGGGTCAATTGCCCCGCGATCCCGCCACCGTTGCCGTGGCCCTGAGCGGCACAGCCAAATTGCTCGTGGACATCCTCGATCCCATGGCGATGGCCGAGGCCGGCAGCGGCGGGGCGCAACCCGGTGAGCTGCACTCGGTCGACGTCGAGGACCTGACCGTGCGCGCGGCCGGCGCAGAGCTTTTGGGCAAAGGCGCGTTCACCTTCGACAATGGGGATCTCACCACCTTTGACGGTCTGCCCGCACCCACGGGCAAGCTTGACCTGTCGCTGGCAGGCGGCAACGGCCTTTTGGACAAACTGGTCGCCATGGGGCTCATCCCTGATCAGGAGGCCTCTGGCGTGCGCATGATGATGGGCCTTTTTGCGGTGCCGGGGTCCGAACCTGACACGCTGACCTCGACCATCGAGGTTCAGGGCAATGGCCAGATCTTCGCCAACGGGCAGCGCATTCAGTAACCCGTGCACAGATCACGAAACGGGCCGCCCCTTGCGCGGCCCTTTTCTTTTGCGCAATTGCGGTCCTTGGCTTGCAGGCGCAGGGGCGGCGGTCTACCTCTGAGGCCCCAGGCAAAACGCCCTCACACGCGAGACATCCATGACCACATCCCTCGAGCCCCTCACCGACGCGCTTTTGAGCGCTGCGAAAAAGGCGGGGGCAGAGGCCGCAGATGCCATCGCCCTGCGGGGGGCGTCCGTGCGCGTCGGGGTGCGCTCTGGTACGCTCGAACAGGCCGAAAGCGCGGATGGCACAGATATTGGCTTGCGGGTTCTCATCGGCGGGCGGCAGGCGTGTGTCTCGGCCTCCGACACCTCCACCGCGACCATTGAAACCCTGGCCGAACGCGCCGTCGCCATGGCCCGCGGGGCGCCAGAAGACCCCCATGCCGGTTTGGCGGATCCCTCGCAAATCGGGCTGGGCTGCGACCCCGCCACGCTAGAGCTCAATGACACCACCACCGACCCCACACCCGACGCCCTGCGCGACGCCGCCCTTGCGGTCGAGGCCGCCGCACTCGAGGTCAAACGGGTCACCCAAGTGTCCACCGCCGTGGCCAGCCACACCCGCCGCACCATCCACATGGCCGCCACCAACGGGTTCTCGGCTGGCTACCTACGCTCTGACAGCTCGCTCTACGGTGTGGCCATCGCGGGCGCGGGGACAGGGATGGAGCGCGACAGCGACGGCGAGAGCCGCATCCACCAATCCGACCTGCGCGCCACCACCGACATTGGCCGCAGCGCCGGGGAACGCGCGGTCGCACGTTTGGACGCGCGCAAACCCAAAACCGGCGCCTATCCGGTGCTCTATGACGAGCGCATCGCCAGCTCGCTCATCGGGCATCTTCTTGCCGCCGCCAACGGTCAGGCCATCGCCCGTGGCGCGTCTTGGCTGCGCGATCTGCAGGGGGCGGCGGTGCTGCCCGACGGGATCGACCTCATCGAGGATCCGCACCGCCCCCGCGTCGCCGCCTCTCGCGCCTTTGACGCCGAAGGCCTGCCCACCGCGCGCCGCGCCATTGTCGAAAACGGACATCTGCACGGCTGGACCCTCGATCTGGCCACCGCACGCAAACTGGGCGCGACCTCGACGGCCAACGCCATGCGCGGCACCTCCAGCCCGCCCAGCCCGGGCGTCTGGAACGTGGCGCTCACCCAAGGCCAGTACAGCCGCGAAGAGCTGATGACGCAGATGGGCACGGGCCTACTGGTCACCTCCATGATCGGGGCCACGATCAACCCCAACACCGGCGATTATTCCCGTGGCGCGTCAGGGTTCTGGATCGAAGGGGGAGAGATCGCCTACCCGGTCAATGAATGCACCATCGCGGGCAGCCTTCCGGCCATGCTGCGCGGCCTCACCCCGGCCAATGACGCGCGCGCTCATCTGAGCCGCGTGGTGCCCTCGCTGCTCGTCGAAGGGATGACACTTGCCGGTGCATGACGATCTGGCGCTGTTGATCCGTGCCGCCCGCGCCGCAGGCGAGGTGGCCTGCCGCTACAGCCCCGACAGCACGCAAACATGGGACAAACCAGACGGGGCAGGCCCGGTCACAGAGGCCGATCTGGCCGTCAACACCGTGCTCCACGACACGTTGAGGGACGCGCGCCCCGACTACGGCTGGCTCTCCGAAGAAAGCGAGGACACGCCCGCGCGCCTGTCCACGGACCGCCTCTTTATCATTGACCCCATAGATGGCACGCGCAGCTTCATCGAGGGCTCAAACACCTGGGCCCACGCCCTCGCGGTGGTCGAAAAATCCCGCGTCCGCGCCGCCGTCATCTACCTGCCCAAACGCGACCTGCTCTATGCCGCCGCCGAAGGGCAGGGCGCCACGCTCAACGGCGCGCCCATCTCGGTGGGCCGGACAGAGGCGCTTGCGTCCTCGGGCATCCTCTCGGTCAAACACCATTTCAAACCTGAGTTTTGGCATGGGCCCCCCCCAGAGGTCACCCGCGCCTATAGGCCCTCGCTGGCCTACCGCATGGCCCTGGTGGCCCAAGGCCGGTTCGACGCGATGATCACCTTCCGCCCCAGCTGGGAATGGGACGTGGCCGCCGGTGATCTCATCCTGCGCGAAGCCGGGGCCATCACCTCCGACCGCGCAGGCGGCCCGTTGCGGTTTAACAATCCCACCCCCATGGTGGCCGGTGTTCTGGCCGCAAACTCTGACCTGCATGCCCAAATCACCTCCCGCCTGACCTTCAAAGACTGACCCATGCCCGCGCGCCCCTTTCTTATTGCTGAAAATATCCCGGGGGGGCGTCGAAACCCTTGGGTTTCGACGTTGGGGGTGGACCCCCGGCGCGCGCCATGACCGGTAGAGGCCCCAGCGGTTTGCGCGACAACCTCGTCGCCGCCAGCTTCATGACCGCCTCCATGGCGGCATTCACCTTCAATGACGCACTGATGAAACTGATGGCAGGCGAGGTGCCGCTTTTTCAGCTTCTCTTCCTGCGGGGCGTGATGACCACGGTCGTGGTGGGCCTGATCGCCTGGCCCATGGGCGCGTTCAAAACCCGCATGTCCTGGCGCGACGCCCGCCTTCTCGGCCTGCGCAGCCTTGCCGACACCGCCACCGCGTTTTTCTTTCTCACAGCGCTGTTCAATATGCCGCTGGCCAATGTCACCGCGATCATGCAGGCGCTGCCGATCACGATCGCACTGGCCGCTTGGGCCGTTCTGGGCGAACCGGTGGGCTGGCGGCGTTTTGCCGCGATTGCCGTGGGCCTCGTGGGTGTCATGCTCATCATCCGCCCAGGTGCGGCCGATTTCACCACCTATTCGCTCTTTGGGCTGGCGGCGGTGGCCTGCGTCACCGCGCGCGATCTGCTCACCCGGTCGATGTCGCGCGCCGTGCCCACGGTGCTGATCGTGCTCACCAATTCAGCCGCCGTCATGATTGTCTTCGGCCTGCTCAGCGCGCATGCCGACTGGCAAACCATGACCGACCGCCACTGGGCGCTCACAACAGGGGCGGCCGTCCTGATCATCGGGGCCTATCTCTTTTCCATCCTGGTCATGCGCGTGGGTGACATTTCTTTCGTGGCCCCCTTCCGCTACACCGGGCTGCTCTTTGCCCTCGGGCTGGGCTATGTGGCCTTTGGCGACTGGCCCACACCGCTCACCTTGCTGGGGGCGGGGATCGTGGTGTCCAGCGGGCTCTTTATGCTCTACCGAGAGACGCAACTGGCCCGCAAACGTGACAGACATGGACGCATTTAACCTTTGCGCCCCCGCACACAAATCCCGATAAAGAGCGCGGCAGAAACATGGGAAACCCTCACAGTGATCGACCTCAAAGATCTCGAATGCCTGGTGGCGCTCACCCGAACGCGCCACTTTGCGCGCGCGGCCCAGGAATGCGGCCTCTCGCAACCGGCCTTCTCCATGCGCATCCGCCATCTTGAGGAGAACCTAAACGTCGCCATCGTCAAACGTGGCAACCGCTTCCAACAGCTCACGCCCGAAGGCGAAAAAGTGCTGGCCCATGCCCGCGATATCCTGGAACGCAGCCAAAATCTCGAACGCGAACTCAAAGCTTCCAAAGGCGAGGTGACAGGCTCGCTCGTACTCGGCGTTGTCCCCACCGCCGTGGCCGTCGCGGCCCAGCTCGCCATCCGCCTCCATCAAAACCACGCAGGGCTCAGAACGCGCATCATCACCGCCTCGTCGCTCTCTATTCAGCAAGGCATTGAAGACCGCCAGTTTGACGCGGGTCTCACCTATGCCGATGGGGTGTCCTCTGACCTGATGCATATCGATCCCGCCTATGACGAAACCTACGTGCTCGTGGCCCCCAAGGCGATGGTCCCCGATGCGCAATCCGACATCACATGGGCCAAGGCCGCAGACCTGCCGCTGAGCCTGCTGGAACCCGCCATGCAGAATCGCAAGATCATTGACCGTGTGTTCCAGGATGTGGGCGCTCAGCCCCGCGTGATCTTTGACTCCAACGGCTTTAACGCCGCCATCGTGATCGCCAAACAAGGCACCGCCGCCACCATCGTGCCCAAGGTCCTGATCGAGGAGCTGGGCGATGAGGGCGATATCACTGTGCTCGATCTTATAGAGCCCGCGGTTGAAAAGAAAATTGCCCTCGTGGTGCCCCGTCAGGCCACCAAGACGCTCATACTCAATGAGCTGCGCGAGGCGGTGCGACAGGGTCTTTGATCCCGTTTGTTGATCGGCAAAACAAATTCCTAGTGAAATAATCAGGTATTCTTGATAGGTTTTGCTTATCAGTCCATCAGGAATGACGATTTGAACCAAGGGCTTAGCGGTGCCATACCGCTGCATACAATACCCACGGTCACACGCGCATTTACCGGAGGCACCATGGCACTCGACGAAAGAGGCGGCGTTTGGAAACAAGGACGCGGCAAAGGGCGCCATACGCCCAAAGGACGCCAGCTCGAAGATCAATCCTGGGATGAGGTTCGCGCGCTTTTGGGCGATGGCCCGCGCCGCCGCGACCTGTTGATCGAGTATCTGCACCTCATTCAGGATAAATACGGCCATCTCTCCGCCGCCCATCTGCGCGCGCTGGCCGAAGAGATGCGCCTCTCTATGGCCGAGATTTACGAGGTCGCCACCTTCTACGCCCATTTCGACGTGGTCAAAGAAGACGAGGCGCCGCCGCCCGCGCTCACCATCCGGGTCTGTGATTCCCTGGCGTGCGAACTGGCCGGCGCCGAACAACTCAAAGCCGCGCTTGAGGACGGGATGGACCCCACTCAGGTCCGCGTGATGCGCGCGCCCTGCATGGGCCGCTGCGACACCGCCCCGGTGCTGGAAATCGGTCACAACCACATCGACCACGCCACCCCTGAAAAGGTACAAACCGCGATCATGACAGGCGACACCCACGCCCATATCCCGGACTATGAGACGTTTGACACCTACCGCGCAAACGGCGGCTATGCCAAACTGGCCGAGCTGCGCGCCGGCAACGATTTCGACGCCGTCCAGGACGAAATCCTCGCCTCCGGCCTGCGCGGTCTGGGCGGCGCGGGCTTCCCCTCGGGCCGCAAATGGGGCTTTGTGCGCGCCGAACCCGGACCACGTTACCTCGCCGTCAATGGTGACGAAGGCGAGCCCGGCACGTTCAAAGACCGCTACTACCTCGAACGCACGCCCCATCTCTTCCTTGAGGGCATGTTGATCGCCGCCTGGGCGGTCGAGGCGCAAACCTGCTTTATCTACATGCGCGACGAATACCCAGCCGTGCTCCACATCCTGGCCGAAGAAATCAAAGCGCTCGAAGACGCAGGGATTGTCGAAAAAGGCTACATCGACCTGCGACGCGGGGCAGGGGCCTACATTTGCGGCGAAGAAAGCGCGATGATCGAAAGCATCGAAGGCAAGCGCGGTCTCCCACGTCACCGCCCGCCTTTCGTGGCCCAGGTCGGCCTCTTCAACCGCCCCACGCTCGTCAACAACATCGAAACCCTCTACTGGGTTGCCCGCGTCATGCGCGAGGGCAAGGAAATCCTCTCAACCGTCGAAAAGAACGGCCGCATCGGCCTGCGCTCCTATTCCGTCTCCGGCCGCGTGAAAAACCCCGGCGTGCATCTCCTGCCCGCAGGCTCCACCATCACCGACATCATCGAGGCGGCGGGCGGCATGCTCGACGATCACAGCTTCAAAGCCTACCAACCGGGCGGCCCCTCCGCGGGGCTCTTGCCCGCCTCAATGGCCGACATCCCCATGGATTTCGACGTGTTGCAGGAACACGGCACCTTCATCGGCTCTGCCGCCATCGTGATCCTGTCCGACCAAGACCGCGCCCGCGACGCCGCGCTCAACATGCTGAAATTCTTCGAGGATGAAAGCTGCGGCCAGTGCACGCCCTGCCGCGTGGGCTGCGAAAAGGCGGTCAAACTGATGCAGGCCGACAGCTGGGATCAGGACCTTCTGACCGACCTCAGCCAGATCATGACCGATGCCTCGATCTGTGGTCTGGGACAGGCCGCCGCCAACCCGATCAAGCTCACCATGAAACACTTCCCCGACGAGATTTGAGAGCGCCATGAAAGATCTCACAGACATCCAGACCGTGACCTTCACCCTTGACGGCGAAGAAGTCACCGTGCCCGACACCTACACGATCTGGGAAGCCGCCCACGGACGGGGTCTGGTGATCCCGCATCTCTGCCACAAACCCGCGCCCGGCTACCGCGCGGACG
>JBCBWJ010000090.1:0-8269 GCA_039817165.1 Pseudomonadota bacterium
CTTGACCGGGGCCCGGTCAAGCCAGGCTGCGATCCGGCGGATACGCTCCAACGCCCGTTCGGAGCGCTGCGTATTCATCTTCCAGGCGACAAGTCGACCCGGCAGCCAGATATGGCGACGCCCCAGCACGCCCTGACCGGCCACAAGAAAAATGATCACGCCTATGAAAGAAGTTAGCAGAGGAACGCCACTGAGCGGTGAGACCAGCATCAGCGAGACAATCAAGAGGATCGACGGGAAGGACGCGGCGCCAAATTCCGACAGAATGTCGCGCAGGCAGGTCTCATCCGCTGCTGTCGCCTCCTCAAGTGTCTCAACGACAGTGGTCACTGGCTGGTCGGCTGACATCACGGGCTCCTTTGTTGCGGATCGCACGCTGGCTGACACATCGCACTGTCATGTCGGGGTGTGGCCTTGCTACCTCGTCAACGCGCGATGACGGGATTGGGTTCCGCCCGCATTGCAGCCGGCGATATCCTGCCGACCCACAACAAAAGGCCGATACGTTTGTATCGGCCTTTCAATGGACAAGCGCCTGTGGGGGACGCGCTTTTGGGTCTTAGAGTTTGTTCATCCATTTGTCGACTTCGTCGCGGACCTCTTGTTTGGTCTTGCCGTACTTGGATTGCAAAATGCCTTCCAGCTTCTCGCGGTCGCCTTCGGCGCGGTCGACATCGTCGTCGGTCAGCTCGCCCCAGTGGTGCTGGGCGTTGCCCTTCAGTTCTTTCCACTTGCCTTGGATCTGGTCCCAGTTCATTGGTCTCTCCTTTCAGTTTCGTGTCTGAAGGGCCAACGCCCAAAGCCTGCGAAAGTTCCATCAAAACGGCGAATTCAGACCATTTCTTTTGGCACTCCGGGCAGGTTGCGCCCGAACCGGCGGGCAGGAGAGACTTTGTAGGGCACGATAAAGGACCGGCGCTTTTCTGGCGGGTCGTTTGCGTTGGATTGCGCGTGGCTGCGCCATGCGGTCACGGTGGCGGATCCGCCAAGATAGGGGGTCAGATGCTCATCCGGTAGCCAATGCGCCATGCAGCGGGTCTTGAGATGGCGCACAAGGTCGCTGTCCGTCAACTCGACCCCGGCTTCGGTGTCCCAGTTCAGGCTGCGCCCATTTAGATTTGCAGATGACACAATCGCGACCGCATCATCGAACACGGACACTTTGGCATGCACATAGAGCAGCGGGGCATCGGAAAGGGTGCTGCGATCATCGCTTGGCCTGTGGCGTGGCTGGACAGGCGCGCCGGTAAAAAGGCGCGAGCCGAAGGCGTGGCGCAGCCGTGACAGACATTTCGCCTGAAGGTATTCGCCGTAGCGCGCATCCGAGCTTCGCGCGTTCCCAAAGGCCACGTCTTCCGGTGCGGCGGGCAGGATTACGACAAGACCGAGTTCGCGCGCGCGGGCGGCCGCACCGCAGAGCGCGGTGGTGATGTCGCGGTCGCGCAGAAATTGTGTTTCCAGATAGATCAGGTCCTGCGCGGTCGCGATGTGATCGAGATGGGCCTGACGGATCTCGCGGCTCACCCGTTTCGGAGAAAGCGCCGCGACAGGGCTCTGACGCGGAGCGGACAGCGTGCGCAGGAAAGGTTTCGATGTCGGCTCCGCTGTGGTTTGCCCGGCTGTGACGGGGCTGAATTCACCCAGATGTGTCAGAGCCGCTGCTGCAAGGCCCGTGTCGCGGATCATCACCTGAACATCGTGCCAGGTCTGTTCACTGTCTTGGTCGTGCGCCTTGGTGTCATATCGGCGATCGTTCAGGTCAAGCCCGCCGATATACACAAGGCGGGCGTCGATCACCGCCAGTTTCTGGTGATGGGTGGCGGGGACAAGCCTGGCCGGGGGCCAAAGCGGCGCACGTGTCCGGCCATCCGCATCAAAGCGCAGGCGCGCGACAACACCCGGCCGCTCTTGCTCGAACCTTTGTCGCGCGTCGGGTTCCAGATCGTTATAGCGTCGCGCCTCTTTGGCCAGTAATCCGCGCGACTTCACCCATAGCCCTGCCGCAGAGAGCCATCCGATCCGCGCCCCGTGCATGGAGGCCGTGACCGTCAGCAGGTCCGGGTCGGGCGCGTGGTCCCGCAACCGTTCGACGGCGCGCATCGTTCGCCATGTGCAGGCATGCATGTCAGGCCGCACCACGGGGTCGAAATCCGTGAGGGTCAGGGTGATCGCCAAACCCTGTTTCAGTTTGTGGGCCAGCAGGTCAAACCACGTTTCGCCTGTCTCGCATGCGGCGTTGGATCGCAGCGTCGTGGCCAGGTCAAACAGGCGAAATCCGGCAACGAGGCTATCGTTCGCGTTCAACACGGCCTCTTCAAAGGCACAAAACGCCTCTTCTGCGGTGATCAGAACATCGCAGTTCTCCAGGGTGATCGCGGGTGTCATGGCTCAGTACTCTACCGGGTCTTCCTTGAAGTCTTCGACATGAAAGTTCAGGGACAGGCGATAATCGGTGTCGGTTTCGGTGGCTTCCGTCTTTCCGTTCAACTGTGTGGCAAAGGCCTGCATCAATTGTTGCCCCAGGCCGCTCGAGGTCTCCTCCGCGGCGCCGGGATTGGCCGACTTGGTGTTTTCGATGATCAGGTGCGCCTCGTTTTCGCTTTCGAGTTTCAGCGAAATGAATACGCGAGGCGCTTCGCCGCCGATGTATTTCATGGCGTTGGTCAAGGCCTCGGAGACGTACATCGACAACGGCACGGCCTGATCGGGGAAGACAACCATCGGCTCAAGCGAGGTCTCGACAGCAACGGCTTTGCCATCGGTGGCACCAACGGCGCGGCTTTGCTCTATGATCTGTTGGATCAGAGCGGCGGCATTCACCTCGGTCAGGTTATCGGCTTGGTAGAGTGTGCGATGCACGCCCGACAGGCCCATGATGCGGTCCTGAACTTGCCCGAGAGCGAGTTTCGTCTCCGGGGCCTTTGCTTTGCGGATCTGCATGTTCATGATGGATGAGATAATCTGCAAGTTGTTCTTGACCCGGTGATGCACTTCCTTGAGCAGCACAGATTTTTCGCGCAGCTGATCTTCTTTTCCGGCTTCGTCCTGCACGATGTCATAGGCCATGCGTTGCAACGCGGTTTCCAGCTCGAGCAGTTCCTCCGGCGCGTTTCGGCCTCTGAAATCCGAGGGCAGCGTGCGGTCCTGCGCAAAGCGCCGCATTTGACCGTTGAGAGCCTGAATGCGCTGGATCACCAAGCGATCAATGACCAGCCAGACAACCAAAAGGCTGGCCAGCCACATCAGAAAAGGCAGGACGGTGGACACAACCGGGGAGGCGCTGCGGGCGTCGATAAAGCTGTCGCGTTCCCACGCGCCAAGCGCGTAGATGACGTCCGGCACGATCGGAACGATGGTGTAGACCAGATTGCGACCCGAGGCACTGCGCGCGATCATCGTGCGGGCTTCTCCTTGTGCCAGGGTGTCGAGCGCAACATCGGCGGGCAGGTGCTGCAGGGCCTTATCCCGGCCCTGTTCGGTCGACAGCAATTGCCCCGCGGCATTGACCGTCACCAGCGCTTCTGGGTTTGCCTCGCCCAGAAAGTCGAACGTGTCTCCTACATCCCGCAGCGGCAAGGATACTGAAATATAGCCGAGAAAAACGCTCTCATCGTAATGCGGTTGATTGATGATCATCACGCTCTGGCCCGATCCCGGTGCGTTCAGGTTGACTTCGACGTTCATGCGCGGGTTGGCGATCAGGTCGGCAAACGCTGGATAGCCGGAAAAATCCAGCACCCCGTCAACGGTCGAGCAGGAACTGATCCCGTCTGTTCCTATGAACCCTGCGAAGGCGAAATTCGCCTCGGATGCTTTGAACCGTCGCAGGTATTCCCGGCACTCGACGGTGTTGTCCAGGAACTCTGTCGCGATGCCGCCCAACGATTGTGCCGCCCCGAAAGCACGTTGGACGATCTGCCGCTCGCCCGACGCTGCGCGTTCGGTCAAGGCCAGCAAGGACAGATCCTGGCGCTGTTGAACCTCGGCGCTCAGACGAAGGTTTAGCATCACGCCGATCAACCCGAGAGGAACCAGAGCGAGGGTCAGAAAGAACAGAACGCGCGTCGTCAGCCGCCGGTGCAGCGAGACCCGTTCGGTCATCTCATGCCGCCATTAACGCGCCCTGCCACCACGGCCATCGTGGCACTGTCGGTCAATTCCAGCGTTTCCTCATCATCGAGGCGCATCAACTCTGCGAGGCGCTTGCGCCCGCGATTGACCCGGCTCTTGATTGTGCCAACGGCAACGCCGCACATCTGTGCGGCTTCCTCGTAGGCAAACCCGGATGCGCCCACGAGAACCAGTGCCTCGCGCTGTTCGTCCGGCAACTCCGCAAAGGCATCGCGGAAATCTGCCATGTGCAAGCGCCCGTCGTGATCGGGCTTTTGCGACAGGCTTTCGGTTAATACGCCGTCCACGTCCGCCACCTCGCGCTTGGCTTTGCGGCGGTTGGAGTAAAACGTGTTCCGCAGGATCGTGAACAGCCAGGCGCGCATGTTCGTGCCGGGCTCGAATTTCCCGATGTTGGTCCAGGCCTTGACCAGCGTATCCTGCACCATGTCATCGGCGGTGGCCGGGTTTCGGGTCAGTGACATTGCGAAGGCGCGCATCGCCGGCAGATGCTCTACCAGCTCTTCTTTGGGATCGGGGTGGGTCATGTTTCGTCACCCGGCTCCTGATCGTCGTCTTTCTTGGCATCTTGCGCCTTGAGCTGATCAAGAAGGGACAGCAACCGGTCGGGCACCTTCTCTTCCAGCGTGTCCTGGTAGACCCGCTTGAGGTTCTCATCGATGGTATCTTGACCTCTTGGCCTTTGCTTGTCCTGCGCCATGTTTAGCCTGTACCTTCCCGGATTACCAAAAAACTGAATTTCTCGGGAACGAAACGCCGTTCCGCGCGTTTGGCTCCATAAAGAATGTAAGGGATCGCAAAAAATGACAACGTCTGTAGATTTTACAACGGCCATCAGTGAGGCCGTGCCACTGTTACGCCGCTATGGTCGGGCCTTGACGGGGGATCAGTCCACAGGTGATCGCCACGCTGCTGCGACGCTCGAGGCCATTCTCGAAGACCGCACCTCGGTGGAGACGGCATCGACCGTCAAAGTGGGTGTGTTCAAGGTTTTCCATTCGATCTGGAGCAGTTCCGGCGCGCCCATCAAAGAGACAGAGACAGAGACAGGTCTGCGCGCTGCGGCTCAAAAGCACCTTGCCCGGCTGACTGAAAACACCCGAGAGGCCTTGCTTTTGCACACGATCGAGGAATTCAGCGTGACCGCGGTGGCCGAGATCATGCAGATTGAACAGACCGAGGCGGATCATCTGGTGACGCTCGCGCGGCGCGAGATGGAAGATGCCATCTCTGGACGGGTCATGATCATTGAAGACGAAGCCGTGATCGCCATGGATCTTGAAAGCGTGGTGGCGGATATGGGCCATCTGGTCACCGGCATTGCCCGCACGCGCACAGGCGCGGTAAAGCTTGCTGCAAAGGACCATCCCGACCTGATCCTCGCTGATATTCAGCTGGCGGATAACTCGTCCGGGATCGATGCCGTGAACGATATTCTGTCGGATCTCGGGGAATGCCCGGTCATTTTCATCACGGCCTTCCCAGAGCGACTGTTGACGGGCGAACGGCCGGAACCCGCTTTTCTGATCTCCAAACCGTATTCAGAGGCGCAGGTCCGATCTGCTGTGAGCCAGGCGATGTTCTTTTCGTCCACCGAAACGCTCAAGGCCTGAACAAAAGAGGCCCCGTCGCTATGACGGGGCCAGTTTGTGCCTTGAGGGACGGTAAGGCAGGTTTCAGGTTTTGGTCAGTGCGCGCAGCATCCACGCCGCTTGTTCGTGAAAGGCGGAGCGTGCCGTGGCCATATCCTCAGTCACCGGGTCCTTGTTTTCGCCGGCAATCTTGATCAGGGCGTGCAACCGGTGCGCCACGCGTTCATGGTCGGTGGCCAGATCTTCGCACATCTTCCCCGCGCTCGGCATTGCGTGCAAATCTTCGACAACCGAACGCTTCACGATCTCATCCATCGACATCGGGGCAAACAGCCCCAAGGCCCGAATGCGCTCGGCCAACTCATCGGCAGCGGCGAACATATCCTCGTACTGCCCTTCGGTCAGGTTGTGGATCGAGTAAAACAGCGGGCCTTCCACATTCCAGTGATAGGCATGGGATTTGAACAGCAGCCGGTAGGTGTCGGCCAGAACATCGGCCAGTCCTTCGGCAATGCTTTCGGGATTGCGCACACCGGTGTTGACGGTGTCGGTTTCGGGAACAACGTTGAGTGCGTTAGACATAGCTTCCTCCGTTTTGGCGTTTCGTTGCTGTTCCAACGTCCGAACGCCGTGGAAGTTCCCTCATCGTGTCGATGGAACGGCTGGGTCGTGGGGTAACACCTCGCGCAGCAAGTCAAGCAGCAGCGCTTCTGTGAATGGTCGTGCCAGACACAGCCAATGTGCCGGGTCATCCGAACTGCCCGCGCTGGTCCAGACGAAGACGGTCCCAGCCGCACGCCACTCCGACGTGCGATCGTTTTGGCGATTGTCGCCCGGTACACGGTCAGACAGAACAACGCGCGGCGGCCGTGCGCATTCCGCGGCTGTGACGGTGTCGGCACAGACCACGGACAGGTCGGGAAATGCACAGTGCAATGCCTCGACAATATCGGTTCGCACGAATGGATCGCGCTCAATCAGAAGAATGCACACCTGTTTGGGCCTCTCGCGTGTTTCGGGCCTGAACTGTGGAACCTCTGGGTGCGTGGTGCATTAAACTGTGACATACTGACCTGACGGAAGGGGGAAAGATGGCCACCCGTTGCGAGCATTGCCCGTTGCACGGGTCCGATCTTTTTGCGGAAGTGTCCCTCGAGGACCGCCGCGTCACCCAGAAATTCAAGTCCGGTGAAATGATGGTCGATCCCGGCACGCCCATAATGATGCAAGGGTCGAACGCGCCGCAGCTGTACACGGCGCTGCGGGGGATGGGGCTGCGCTATGTCATCTTGCCCAATGGCGAACGGCAGGTGCTCAATTTCATCTTTCCGGGCGACTTTATCGGTCTGCAGGCCGGTGTTCTGGGCGAAATGCAGCACTCGGTCGAGGCGACGACCGCGCTCACCTTGTGTGTCTTTGACCGCTCCGAGTTCTTCAATTTCTACAAGGCAAACCCTTCGCGGGCCTTCGACATCACGTGGCTTGCAGCCGTGGAAGAGCATTTTCTGGGGGATGCCATCGCGACGCTGGGACAGCGTACTGCGCTCGAGGCGATCGCCTGGGCCTTGCTCAAGGTGTTTCAGCGCGGCCAGGCGCTTGGGCTAGTGTCGCGGGCCCGAATGCCGTTTCCTTTTCGCCAAAACGATCTGGCGGACGCGCTGGGCCTTTCGGTTGTCCACACCAACAAGACGCTGTCCAAATTGCGCAAGAGGCAGCTGGCCAGCTGGTCCGATGGTGTCTTGCAAATCAATGATCTGACCGCGCTAGCCAACGTGGCGCAAACGGAATGTGAGCCGCCGATGAAGCGGCCTTTCCTCTAGCGGGCTGTCAAAAAAAACGGCCCCGGATCAACCGAGGCCGTCTTGGTCACGTTGTGAAGATGTCATGCGGTGCTGGGTTTGCCGCGGGGGCCGGCCAACAACCATGCGATGAAGCCGATCACGGGAAGGATCAGAACCAGCAAGCTCCACAGAACCTTCGTTCCGGTGCTCACGTTTGCGCCGATGATGGAAATGAGGGCCCAGATGTTAAGGCCCATCAGAATGACACTGCCAAGTCCTGCAACTTCTAACATGGTGTTCTCCTTTTTGCGTGCGGCCCGAGGGGCGCGGTGTCTGCATCTGAGGAGGAAACGCATCCGACCTACGTTTGGTTCCAAATGAATTCTGATCAGTTTTCTTCGTCTGTCCCGTTGGGCAGTTTGCCATCGCTCTGCAGTATGTCGCACAGCATCAGGATCAGAAATGTCAGAACCACGAGGAATGTTGCCTCAATCAGGTATCCCAGCCCACAGGCGATCCCTATGCCGCCAATACCCCGGATCGCGGCACCGCGGCCGACCCCATGCGGCCGTCCATCCGAACTGTTGGAGGTGATCGCACCACCGCCCGGAAACCCGATGCCACCCAGCATGAACTGAATAACCCGTGACGGATCCACGCTGACGGCGCTGTCATTGGCCGTCGCGCTGAGGGAAAAATTCATGGTGATCATCATCATCAGACCGGCCGAGCCAAGCGCGATGGCATGTAGGCCCGGATGCCCAG
>JBCBWJ010000091.1:0-8265 GCA_039817165.1 Pseudomonadota bacterium
TGTGGCCGCTTTAACAACGCCCCGTTACATCACCCGTTGGCTTCGCGGATCTTGTCGGCGGCGTCCTTGTCGTAGCCCACGCCACTGGCGTCAAAAAGCTGATCCAATTCGCCGGTCAACGTCATCTCGGTGATGATATCGCACCCGCCTACGAACTCACCCTGCACGTAAAGCTGTGGAATGGTGGGCCAGTCCGAATAGTCCTTGATCCCCTGACGCACCGCGTCATCGGCCAGCACGTTCACATCCTGATAGTCCACGCCCATGTAATTCAGAACGCCCGCCACACGAGACGAGAACCCGCATTGCGGCATGGATTTGGTGCCCTTCATAAATAGCACAACGGGCGTGGCTTTGACTGTTTCGTCAATCTGGGTCTGGGCGTTTTGCAAAGTCTCTGTCATGGCAATCTCTTTTCGAAAGGCGCGCCCGGATCACTCCGGCGCTTTGGTTGTGAGGGCGAGGGCGTGCAAATCGCCCGCGGGGCCGTCCATTTTGCCTTTGAGCGCGGCATAGACGGCGCGTTGTTGCTGGACGCGGTTTTTCCCGGCAAAGGACGCATCTATCACCTCAGCCGCATAGTGATTTCCGTCGCCTGCCAGATCGGTGATGGTGATCTGGGCGTCCGGAAAGGTTTCGCGGATGAGATCTTCGATTTCCTCGGGCTGCATCGGCATGAATGGGATCCTTTGGCGTACCCACAAGACTTAGGACGGATCGTTGCAGGCTGCAAGCGTCAGGGGCGCAGCACGGTGATCCCTGAACGCTCTGTGAGGCGTCGGATGTCGCGGTCATAGCTGCGGGTCAGCGCGGTCAACTCATCGTCTGTCCAAGGGACAAACGCGGTCTCCGGCCCGATTTTTGGAAACAGTTTGCGCGCCTCTTGCACTGTGGTCTTGTCGCGGGTGGTTTGCGCTTGAAACCAGTCTGCCGCATGCTGGGATAACCCGGCGCGCCGGACCTCAGGGTCAGGGTGGACCGTGTCGGCGGCCTCGGGCTGCAACAGCTGTGCATAGAGCGACGGCCCAAGGGCACTTAGATCCTCGTAACGCCAGAGGGTCAGACGAATGTTGGGCGCAGTTTGAGTGATCCGATCAATCAGACCGCTCCAAACTTTACCGGTAGGATCAAAGCCTTGTATGAAGGTGTTGAAGTCATCATAGCGCCCGTGATGCAGGCTTTCGCTCCAACAGGATGGCAGGAACGTGGCCGGGTTGCGAACAGAGATGGCCAGTTCAATCTCATGGCCTTCAAAAAGCTCGAGCAGGCGGGCCACACGGCGCGGGGCCCAAGGGTAAAGCCGGGATTTGCGCATCAGCATCTTGCGATCCGTGCCGCCGAGGATGTTTTCATCCATGAGCACCACGGTGCTGGCTTGACCGCCATAGTGGCTCAGAAATCCGTCCGCACCTGCGCGCACCACTTGCGGCGTCATACCATCGCGCAAAAGCTGGGAAAACGGGGTGAGGTCCTGTCGCAAGGTCTTTGGCCCAATGACGGCGATGCCCAGATGCCGCAGGGCCGCCTCTGATCCCAACAGGGAGTGCTGCACATGGCTCGACGCGGTCTTGTGCGCGCCGGCGAGGATCACAAGGCGGCGGCGCGTCATGGATCAGCCCAGGTGACGCTCAAAGCTGGACCTGAAGATCTGTGACAGCTCCTCTAGCGGCGCTTTCGATCCGCCAAGCGAGACCGTCTGACCGGTGACTTTGCCCACAGAGTGGAGCGTCACCCCGGCCTTGCCTGCCGCCATCATGAGCGCTTCGGCCTGATCGAAACTGCAGGCGATGAGGTAGCGCGCCTGATCTTCGCCAAAGAGCGTTCCCATATGCGCGCTGTCAAGGCAGACACCGACACCTGCGGTCTCGCCCATCTCGAAAGCCGCCAGTGCCAGCCCGCCGTCGGAGATGTCGGTGCAGGCGCGGATAAACTGCGCGTTGTCGCGGATGAAATCGCCGTTGCGCTTTTCTGCGTCCAGATCGACGTGGGGCGCGTCGCCTTCGGCGCGGTTGAACACCTCTGCCAGGATCGCCGATTGGCCCAGATGCCCGCCGCACTCGCCGACCATGAGCAACACATGCCCTTCGCGCACAAGGCCGGTGATCGCGGTTTCGGGATCGCGGATCAGGCCCACCGCGCCGATGGTCGGCGTTGGCAGGATCGCGGCACCGTCGGTTTCGTTGTAAAGTGACACGTTGCCCGACACGATGGGCATATCAAGCGCGGCCACGGCCTCTCCGATGCCGCGGATGGCAGCCACAAACTGCCCCATGATGGTGGGCTTTTCGGGGTTGCCGAAATTGAGGTTGTCGGTGCTGGCCAGCGGTGTGGCACCAAGTGCCGTGAGGTTGCGATAGGCCTCGGCCACGGCCTGCTTGCCGCCTTCATAGGGGTTGGCGAACACATAGCGCGGCGTCACGTCCGAGGTGAAGGCCAAGAGCTTGTCGGTTCCATGCACCCGGATCAGGCCTGCGCCCATGCCCGGCGTGCGGGCGCTGTCGGCCATGACCATGGTATCGTACTGCTCGTAGACCCATTCTTTGGAACTGTAATTTGGCGAAGATATCAGGGCCTTCAGCCCTTCGATCGGGTCAATCTGAACAAGGCTCTCGGTGTCGAGCGGGGCCGCCGGTGTTGGTTCGTCCCAAGGCCGGTCATACTCGGGCGCGGAGCCGGACAGGGTGGCCAGCGGCAGGTCGGCTTTGACCTCATTGCCATGCATGACGAGAAATCTGTCCTCGGCAATCGTTTCGCCCACAATGGCGAAATCGAGATCCCATTTGTCGAAGACGGCTCGGGCCTCATCCTCCAGATCGGGTTTGAGCACCATGAGCATGCGCTCCTGGCTTTCGGAAAGCATCATCTCATAGGCGGTCATGTTCTCTTCGCGCTGCGGCACCGCATCAAGGTTGAGGCGCACGCCAAGCCCGCCTTTGTCGCCCATCTCTACGGCCGAACAGGTCAGGCCGGCCGCGCCCATATCCTGAATGGAGATCACCGCGCCGGTTTGCATCAGCTCCTGACAGGCCTCCATCAGGCGCTTTTCGGTGAAGGGGTCACCCACTTGCACGGTGGGGCGCTTTTCTTCGATGCTTTCGTCAAATTCAGCCGACGCCATCGTCGCGCCGCCGACACCGTCGCGGCCGGTTTTGGCACCGAGATACACCACGGGCATGCCTATGCCGGACGCGGCTGAGTAAAAGATCTTGTCACTGTCAGCGAGGCCAGCAGCAAAGGCATTCACCAGACAATTGCCATTATAGGCCGGGTCAAACCGCACTTCGCCCCCCGCACAGGGCACGCCGAATGCGTTGCCGTAGCCGCCAATGCCTGCCACGACGCCGTGCACCAGTTGTTTGGTTTTGGGGTGATCCGTTGCGCCGAAGCTGAGTGAGTTCATAGAGGCGATGGGCCGCGCGCCCATGGTGAACACGTCACGCAGGATGCCGCCCACACCGGTGGCAGCACCCTGGTAGGGTTCGATGTAGCTGGGGTGGTTGTGGCTCTCCATTTTGAAGATCACGGCCTGACCGTCGCCGATATCTATCACGCCCGCGTTCTCGCCCGGGCCGCAAATCACCTGTGGCCCTTCGGTGGGCAGGGTGCGCAGCCATTTCTTGGAGGATTTGTAGGAACAATGCTCATTCCACATGGCCGAGAAAATGCCCAGCTCGGTGAAGCTCGGCTCGCGGCCGATGATGTCCAGAATGCGGTCATATTCGTCCGGCTTTAGCCCGTGGCTTTCGATCAGTTCTGGCGTGATGGCCGGTTCCTGCATGTGTCCCTGTCCCCCGATAGGTGCGTCACGGTTCGTTTAGGCGATTGGGGCCGCAGGGGGAAGGGGGCGCGGCTTGACGGGGCGTGTGGTTTGGTCATTCTGGCGTGAAACGGGGGATGATGCATGCAAATCACGGAAAACAGCTGGCGCGGGCGGGGCCTGCCAGAGGGGGTTCTGGCGGATGTGCCCTTTGCCAGCGATGCGGCAGGTTTGGCCGAAGACGTGGTCGCCGCGCGGCTTATCCCAGGGCAGACACCGCTGGTGCAGGCCGAAGGGCTGGGCTGCGAGACATGGATCAAGGATGAGCGCGGTCGCATGGGTATGGGCAGTTTCAAGGCACTTGGGGCGGCTTATGTGATTGCCCATGATGCGATGGCCACGCGCGCAGAGGATCAGGCCACGGCGCTGACCGGGCGGACCTATGTGACGGCCAGCGCGGGCAATCACGGGTTGTCGCTGGCCTTTGGGGCCAAGCGGTTTGGCGCGCGGGCCGTTGTGTTTATCGCAGAAACGGTGCCCGAGAGTTTTGCCGACCGGTTGCGCGCCCATGGGGCAGAGGTTGAACGGGCCGGTGCGGAGTATGAAGCCGCGATGGCGGCCGCGATGCAGGCGGCAGAGCACAAGGGTTGGACGCTTTTGTCAGACAGTTCCTGGGCCGGCTATTATGATCGGCCCCATCGGCTGATGGAGGGCTACCTCGTCATGGCGGCAGAGGCCGCACGTCAGATGCCTGCGCCGCCCACGCATATTTTCCTGCAAGCGGGGGTGGGCGGTCTGGCTTGCGCCTGCGCGTTGCATTTCCGAGAGGTCTGGGGGGATGCGCCAAAGATCATCGTGGTGGAGCCCGACCGCGCCCCTGCGCTTGAGGCGAGCATTCGGGCGGGCGACGTCGTGGAGACCACGGGGGCTGTGTCCGCCATGGGGCGGCTTGATTGCAAAGTGCCGTCTTTTATTGCGCTCAAGCAATTGGCGCAGGATGCCGATCAATTCGTCCTGATCTCCGAGGAAGAGGCGCAGGCGATTTTGCCGCTACTGGCAGGCCAGAACCTCGCCAGTACGCCCTCAGGTGCCGCAGGCATCGCCTGCCTCAGGGAAATGGGTCTGGGCGAGGGCTCCCGCGCGCTTTGTTTTCTCAGCGAACAGGCCGACCCGTGAGCGAAGGCTTCCCAGAGACCGAATACGCCGCCCGCACCGCCCGTGCGCAAGACGGGTTGGCAAACTTGGGCGCAGGCGCGCTGCTGCTGACAACAGAGGCCGATATCCGTTACTTCACCGGTTTTCTGACGCGGTTTTGGGAATCTCCCAGCCGATCCTGGTTTCTGATCGTTCCGGCCACGGGCAAACCTGTCGCGGTGATCCCGTCCATTGGCGAGGCGCTGATGGCCTCAACCTGGATCGACGACATCCGCACATGGTCTGCGCCGCAGCCTGAAGATGATGGGGTGAGCCTCTTGACGGACGCCTTGAAAGAGGTGAGCGGCCCGGTGGCCGTACCGATGGGCTATGAGACTTACCTGCGCATGCCGCTTGCAGATTTTGAACGGGTGCGCAGCGACATAGAGGTGAGGGATGATGGCGGGCTGATGGCCAGCCTGCGCGCGATCAAATCCACGGCGGAGATCGCCCGCATCGCGCAAACCTGCGCGCTTGCGGGGCGCGCCTTTGACCGGATGGGCGAGATTGCCCGGCCCGGCGTGCCGCTTTCTGAGGTATTTCGTGACTTTCAGCGCCTGCTTTTGGAAGAGGGTGCGGATTGGGTGCCGTATCTGGCGGGGGGCATGGGGCCGATGGGCTACCGTGATGTGATCTCTCCGGCCCCGGATACACCTTTGCAATCTGGCGATGTGATCATGTTGGACACGGGCGCGATCCTGGCCGGGTATTTTTGTGACTATGACCGCAATTTTGCCATAGGACATGCGAGACCGGAGGCCAAATCAGCACATGCAAGGATCATTGAGGCCACCGCCGCCGGTTTCGAGGCCGCGCGACCGGGGGCCTTGGCGCGCGATGTCTGGCATGCCATGGCGCAGATCGCCGGCGCAGATGATGGGGCGGGCCGCATGGGTCATGGGCTTGGCATGCAATTGACCGAAGGCATGTCGCTGACCCCTGACGACACGAGCGTGTTGCATCCCGGCATGGTGATCACGCTGGAACCTTATACGCTGACACGCGATGGCAGCTTGATGGTGCATGAAGAAAACATTGTTGTTGCAGAGCATGGTGCGTCCCCGCTGACGCGCTTCAGCACGTCCGACCTCGCCATTCTCGCTTAGGGTCTGTTTTAGCCTCTGGTGCCCAGATCAAGCTCCAACAGTGGCAGGTTGCGTCCCGGTATTGCCTCTGATGGCGCATCCCCGATGCGCACAGCGCCCATTTTTTCGTAAAAGGGCGCTGCATCCGGATCCGCTTCTATCCTCAGGCGGGTCTCGCCCAGCCCGCGGGCCGTTTTGGCACACCACTCGAACAAAACGCGTCCGCATCCTGTGCCAATGAAGGGAGGATCCACGAACAAACGATCGATTTCCATGTTGCCCGGCTGCCCTGACAACTGGGCGAGGCCGGCGGCCATACCATTCGTTTCCGCCACAGCCAGAAGGTCTTGGTCCAAGTCAGATGTGGCCAATGTGAGGACCGGTACGCAGGCGGCCATGAAGTCGGCGTCATAGCCCCAATACCCTTTCGAGCGCAGACACAGGTCCGACAGGCTGGAAAGTTCATCCTCGCGGGCCAAGCGCACTGAAAATGACGTGTTCACGGTGCCTTCCTGTGAGCAAAAAAAGGCCGAGCACTAAGCTCGGCCGAAGTCCAACAGGGAGGTATGAAAGCCACCGAAGTGACCAACATATCCCCGAATTAGGCCTCGGCCGCTGCGCGTTCAAGGAAAAACAGGCTGATGCCATTACAACCCCGTTATGTGTTGCATGCATATCTCATGAGCACAAGGTGAGCATATGGCCTAAAAAATCAGCTAACTTTCTGTTCTGACAACCGTTTTCTGTATCCAACAATCTCATCCTGGACGAAGTCGCGGAAGGCGGCGATGCGTTGCGAGTGCCGCAATTCGGACGGATAGGCCAGGAATACCGGCACATCAGAACTCTGGATTTCCGGAAGCACGCGCACGACCTGAGGGAAATCATGACTCACGTAATTGGGCAAAACACCGATGCCCAAGTTCTCCAATACGCTTTGCAAAACGCCGAAATAATTGTTCACCGTCAACAAGGCGGGGATCTCATACGTCATCAATTCCTGCACCAGTGTCGCCCCGGCACCGACTTGCGTAGAGCGCGGATTTTGGCAGATGATCCTGTGCTGCACCAGGTCGTCCAACGTGTCTGGCATGCCGTTAGCATCGAGATATTCGCGGGTCGCGAACAGGCACATGTGCACGCTCATCAGCCGCTTGCGAATAAGGTCTGCCTGGCTTGGTTCTTTCATTCGGATGGCAACATCGGCCTCGCGCATGGGCAAGTCTAGGACGCGTTCTTCCAGCATCAGATCCAGATTGAGCTCAGGATACTTCTCGAACAGTGTGGGCAGGCGCGGGGCCAGCCACAATGTGCCAAACCCAATCGTCGTGGTGACGCGCAATTCGCCAAACACCTCTTCTTCACTGTCGCGAATGCGCGCTGTCGCAGTGTCTAGCCGTTTGGCCATGGCGCGGGTGGCATCGAACAGCAACTCGCCTTGTTCTGTGAGGATCAGACCCCGAGCGTGGCGATGAAACAGCGTGGCATTGAGAGACTCCTCAAGCGCTCTGATTTGACGGGAAATCGCGGATTGAGACAGGTGCAACTGATCGCCGGCGTGGGTCAGGCTGCCCGCATCGGCCACAGCATGGAAAATTCTCAGTTTGTCCCAATCCATTTTGAGATACCGTCCTTGTGTGCACTGTCCGGCATATCAGAAATCGATGCACAGTATAGGGTGAACCGCTCAAAGGCATCGAAATAGCCCAAACCTGTCATTTGAACGTTCGGAATCGTGCAAAATCACACGCAAATTTGCATCGGTTTGCGCTGCCGCAAATGGGAGGGTTTTACATCAACGTCGCATTTCCTTTACACCGTTTTGGCATACACTGTTGGATCACGAGCACATAAGAATCAATCAGGCCACACCGATGCATCACGATCCCTCAGGTCATCATACCGCCCGCGATATCAGCTATGCGTATTCCGCTCAGACGCGAGGCGGGCGCGCGGTGATCCGCACTATGGAAAACCTGACAGGACGCGTTCAGCTGATCAAACGCGCCGAAGGGTATGAGCGCGACGTGGCCGAGGGGCAGGACTTTTGGCAGGTGATGGTAGAGCGGTATGGGTTGAGCCTAGATATCGCCAGCGGCAGTCTTGCCAATATCCCTGCCAAGGGGCCAATCATCCTGATCGCAAACCACCCTTATGGCATTCTGGACGGGCTGATGATGGGTCATATCCTGAGCCAGACCCGAGGCGATTTCCGCATTTTGGCCAACT
>JBCBWJ010000092.1:0-8185 GCA_039817165.1 Pseudomonadota bacterium
TGGGCAATCCAAATTCATACTACGGAAGGTCATTCAAGACAGGAGCGCAGCAACGCGGGCCGTTCGCTGTTCCCAAGAAATCCCTGACACGGCTTCGGCAAAGCCGGGTGCGTCGGTTAAAGGATCGCTGAGGGCGGCCTCAATGGCTGCGGCGAACTCTTCCGGGCTGTTGGCAAACCTCAGGTATGGTTTCAGACCTTCCTCAATGTTGCCTACAGGGGTGGTGACGATTGGTCGATGCATCGCAACGTAATTGTATATCTTGAGCGGGTTCATGCGCGATGTCTGGTCGCTTTTCTCGTGGGGCATGATCGCAACATCAAAGGCGCGGATGCATTGCTGCACCATGTCGTAGGGCACCGCGCCGTGTAAAAAGACGTTGCGCAAACCCGACACGATGGCGGCATCTGCATCCCGCGCGCCGCCGCCAACAATGACGAAGGTGGCGTTTGGCAGGCGCCGGGCCGTCGCGGCCAGCAAAGGCCAATCGAACCGGTCGCGCAGGTTTCCTACATATCCGATGATCGGGCTGCCGTAATCCCGTATCGCCTTGAGCGGCACAACGGCCTGCGCGTCATCGGGCAGTTCTGAGCCGTTGGGGACCACTTGAATATCTGAACGTATGGCCGAGAAAGACTGTGCCATGGGCTCGCAATTGGTCAACACGGTGTCGAGGATCGGCAGGCATTCCTCGTAGCTTTTGACGATGCGTTGTCGGTAGGCCGGTTGCATGGGGAAAGTGCGCTGATCATCGATGAGGTCGCCCACGGTTTTCTTGAACGGGATGGCTCCCGCGATGTCAGGGAAGTCGAACACGACCGGACAAACCCATGCGATCGTGTTGAACGGGTCGAAGCCAAATTCGTGCATCTGCCCGCGCACATATTCGACGACCTCGCCCCGGGTATTGCCGAGATCAGGAAGGACGCCTGTCTGCAAGGTCTTGTCGGCGTAGAGAAAGGTTCGGAAAAGGTAGTTGTCACTGTCGCGCAGGCCGAATTGATCGTCGATCAGGTTTTGTTGAACAAGGTAGTCGACGGACCGCGGTTTTCGGTTTTGCCCGATCACCAGCTTGCGCATGGTTTGAACGGGTTGTGGCGCATCAAATTGAAGGATGCGGCCCACGGCGCCGGACGCCTGCAGGTATTTCATCAACATGTCCGAGCGGCGACCGAACAGTTTGCTGTCATTCTGTTTCCAGAACGTAACGATGTCGGGTGCATGTTCTTTGACGATGGGGGGCGTGGCCGGGCTATGCGCCTCCAGCCGCAGAAGGCTGTAGGTGGTTTGCGCATGGACCAAAAGCCGTTCCATCGCGTGGGGCAGTTCCTTGGTGGTCTCTGCTTCGGAGATAGCGAATGCCAGCCGAAGCGCGTTCACGTCGTTGCCAAGCTCCGAAAGGAAGGCCGCGCGTGTCGCTTTTCGGCGCCGGTTCAATTCACCTGATGAGCGCGCCTTCATCAAGGCGCCCAAATCACGTTTGAGCCGCAATCCGCCCTTTGTTTCACTCAGGATGCCCAAGGGGAACAGGTCGCGCAGGGGCGGCACGTTGGTGGCAAGGATAGGATGGCCGAACGCGGCCCCGTCGGAGACTTTGGCGGGTATCTGAAACTGGGAGATTGGATGCTCGGGGTCCTGCAGCAACGCGAGCGCGTCGGCGGCAGCGAGTTTTCCGGGCAGTTCGTGCATCTCGCAATTGGGGTGATAGACGATGCGCGCCTTGTCGAATGTGGCGAGCGTGTCGCGCACGGCCTTCTCTTTGACCGTGCCGATGATGTGAAACACGAAGCGCTTGTCCTTCATCTCGTGCAACGCTTTGGCGACGTCGTAGATGCCTTTATGCGGGCGCGGTGTGCCGACGAAGATTATCGCGAAGTCCTCGTCCGAGATGCCAAGTGCGGCGCGCGCGGACTGTTTGTCGAACCGGTCAGGATGGAACGCGGCCTCGTTGCGAGCGTGACGCACGATCACACCTCCGTAGCGCGCACGCAGGGCCACATTGGACGTGATCTTTGACGCGAACTCGTCAATCACGGTTTCGCACGCCCGGGTGGGCAGTTCCTCGAAGGGCAGGTCCAGCCCCTCCGGGCCTGCCGCGATCAGCTCATCAACCGATGCAGGTGTCTCGTTTTTGAAAAAGGACAGCTCAAAATCGTCGATATCAAGGACCAGCGGGCATTTGCTGGCTTTTTTGATCATCGCCCCGAGCAACAGGCCCGGCAAGCGGGGTTTGACCACAACGACGAGGTCATAGGTCTGTCCAGCCGCAAACCCAAGCGCCTTTGGATAGAAATCTTCAAAACGGCTGGCCTGAAAGGCAAGGATCGACCGGCCTGAGCGCGCAATCGGTGGCCAGACCTGACCGCCATAGCGATCCCACAGCGGCCCGACCAGATCAACATCCCAATCCTTCGCCAGAAGATCGTAGATGACGATGGCCCGGCCCGCCGGGTTGTGACCCAGATCCCAGCATACGACCGCCGCTCGCCCGCGTGTCTGGCCGCTGTCCTGGGGTGTGGCCGGTGAAGGAGACTGCAGGTCACGTGGTGCCGTGGCGCGTTCTAGGTCTGACTTCAGCCTGTCAATCTCGTCGCGGTACCCCGTGATCAGGTTTTCACGCTGGCCAATCTCCTCGAGCAAGGACGCGAGGTTGCTTTGGTAGGTTGAAATGCGGTTGTTGCGCGGCTTTGTCATTCATCATCCACTTTGACAGCTGCATCGATGAGGCGCAGGCCCGTGATCACGCAACCAAGCAGTCTCTCGTCGCCGGTGCCTTGCAGGTCCTCAGCGTATTCGCTTTCAATGAGCAACTCTGCGCTGTTTTCACCCGTGCTGGCCGTGGGGACCGCAATGCACTGCACTTGGCCGCGCGTGAGTTCCAACGATTTTACGGGGTCACCGTGGTGGAAAATGTCGATCGTCTTTGGGCCGACCCTGTTATCGACCGCTGGCAAGTAAACGTCGATCTCGACCACGTCTGCCCCGTCGACCCGGAGCACGGCATCCACATCAATCCAATGGTCGTCATGATGGCCAGAGACCCATTTCGCGCTTTTGGTCGGCCGATGTTGCGCCTTGATTTCGACGCGGCGGTTCAACGCCTTGCCCGACCACGTGCCGAAGCCGAGCACACAGGTTTCTCTACTGTTTTCAGAGAGGACACGCACAAGGCCTTTGCACAGGTCGCGCCGCTTGTCATAGGCGGCCGGGTCGACACTCAATTTGGAGTAGCCGCACAGGACAAGGCCGCTTTTGCCGCTGTCTACAAGCCAGCAGTCTCCGTCGATGTCGATGATCCACGAAAAATCGCTCGGTCGCGAAAAAAGCGAGATCGTTCTGGCGTCGATCTTGGCTGGTTTGCTGGTTGTTTTTGGTTCGGTTTTGGCCATGGGTTTGGGCAGGTTGCTTGTCTTGTTGATCAGCGTTTCAAAGCTGCGAACATGGGCATATCCTAATCCGGGCCATGCGCAAGTGTTGGGTCTTTGGGCTGCTTGATGGCAACGAAGGTTTGCAAATGCTGGATGCGCGGCACGCCGAGGCCGGGACGGTCATACCAGCCGACGAGGCCTGCCTCTCTGGCGGTATCCAACTGGGCCCGGTCAAAGCGGAATTCGAAGGTCTTTTCGTCGCCCTGTTCGCGGTGATCCACGGCCGCTTTGCCCCCTCTGGGCCAAAACACGGCAAGTACCCCGTTATCGTCCAGAACACGCGCTGCTTCATCGAGAGAAAATATCATAGAGTTGGCTTCGCTGACCAGCAGGTAGTCAAGCGAGGCCGCCCGGACGGGCAGGCGCATGCGGCGGCGTGCGACCTTTCGCAACTGCGCAACGCTGAACCGGCTGCATTGTCCGCGCAATTCCGTGTTTTCGCGTTTGAAAAGGCGCCCGATCACAGCAATCCTACGGTTTCGCCGCCCAATCACCTGGGACAGTCGCGGGAAACTGCGGACGCCGTTCAGACACTCAAACCCCATCAGAAGTTCGGCAATGTATTGGTCACGCCATGATGCCTGACACGCGTGACAACCGTCTGACAGTCTGGTTTTCAGATCGGATGGCAAGTGTGCATGACAAAAGGAACAGTGCCCGCCGTGAGCCGACGACCGCGTGGCGGTCTGATCTTTTGCCGTGCTCAAACCCGTACTCCGATGAGGGAGAAGTTGCGCTTGCTGCTTTGGGAAAATCCGACCTGCCGCAACATCAGCCGAAAGCCGGTCTTGGAAAACAACTTGCTGATGTCGCTGCCAATGATGCGACGTTGCTGCATTTCGCCATCGGGCACGGTGTAGGTTTTTTGCGCCGACGATTCCAGTTCGATGGTTTCGCGGGGCACCGGCCAATCAACTTTGTTAATGGCGATAAACGCGCCGCCACGGCGGATGACACGGCACATCTCTTGGAGCACACTGGTCAAATCATCTACGAAACTGATCGCATCGTTGGTGACAACAAAGTCCTTTGATGCGTCGTCAAAGCCGGTGTTGTGCAAATCGCAAAAGGGAACTTCATGTCCGGCGGATGTTTTTTCCGTCCGGCCGCTGAGCCAGAAATACCTTTGTTCGTAGTTTGGATGATCGCGCAACTGGTTGGACAGGGCGGAGCTGTAGGCGAATTCGACGATTAAAGGCACAACTTCAGGCTGTTCTTCTGTGAGTGCTTTGATCGAGGGTAATAGATCTGGCGTGGCATGGGCCAACAGGAAATGAGCGGCATCACGATCCTTGAGGCGTGCGCCGCAGGTCCTACAGGCCCCGTCATCCCGCGCATCTCCGCGATTGAATTCAAAGGTCTGAAGGGTGCCGCAAATCGTGCACTGTTCCTGCAATTGCATGCTGAATCGATCCACGCTGTCCCGCTGGTGTCATTTTGTCCGAATTGAGGAGGTGGAACCAACCCACAGATCGATCTGATGCGAAGCGCAGTGCTTTGTCTACCCTCTTTTGCAAATGGCCTTACTTGGCTCGTTCGCGTCCGGGTTGCGCGTGCATCGGTGCGGATCTTTGGGCGGCGTCTGGCAAGTGTGTCTTGACGGGCCATGAGCGGGGGCAAAACCGCCGTTCAAAACGTGTCTGTTCCCGGGGTTTCAAAATGACTAAGAACGTGGTCTGCTTCACCCATTACAGTGACATGTGCAGGAGCGGGTCTTGGACGAAAAGATCAACTATATCCAAACGGTTGTTGCCCATTTGAGTGCGGCGTCTGACGCGGTTTTGATCGCGTCAACGGATGATCCCAAAGACCCTAATCTGGTCTCTCTTGCTGCCAATCTGGCGCGTTCGCTTTTGCAGTTGAAGGGTGGTTTGACGCCAGAGAATTTGGCTAAGGTTGAGACTCTTTTGCAGTTGGTATTGGCCGCATCTCCGCAAGATCGCGAAGCTTTGCTGGCGCGGATCACTGTTGCGGACGCCTTGAAACACCCTCAGATTGCGCTGCAGCATGCGCGGGAATTGGCTCAGACCCTGCCTGAGGACGAGACGGTTTTGCGGCGCTTGGCCAAAATGGCGTGGAAAGCGGGGGCACCCGAGCAGGCGGCAGAGGCCATGATCTCGTGCCGGAGCACGCGCGCGGCGGACGCCGGGATCTTGCTCAACATTTCCAGAGACCTGATTGCCAAGGGGCATCATCGACAGGCCGAACCCGCCTTGCGCCGGATCCTGGAACAGCGCCCAGATCATCAAGTGGCTCGTGCCCTGTTGGAGGACAGCTTGCGTCAGGCGCGAAACCCCGATGAAGCCGATAAAGAGGCGGATGGCGTGGCGGATCTTGAGACTGTCGCCACGCTGGCGGCGAAGGGGCAGGGAGAAAGCGCGCTGGAAATGATGGCGGTCGCGTGCCAGTCATCGGACGTGGCGTACAAACAGGTGCGGAAAAGTTGTGAGGCCATTGCAGATTTGGGCAACACCGCGCTCACCGAAACGGCCTGGCGTCTGGCGGTAGGCCGGTTTCCCGAGGAGCGCCTGTCATGGATGCGGCTGTGTGATGCCGCGTTGGCCCATCACGATATCGAGGCGGCCCTACAGGTCCTGAGTGACGCGCAACAGTTTTTCCAGAGCGATGCGGTGCTGAAACTCAAAGAGGCGCGTTTGCTGATCCGGGCCCGCCGCTTACCAGAAGCGCATGATGTTCTTGCCGCCCTGTTGGAACAGGATCCGGCAGACGGTTTGCTGCGCGAGACCTATGGCAAGGTGCTTTTGGATATGGGGCATGCGGACGCCGCCGATGCTGTCTTTCAAGACGTGTTGAACCGTGATCCTGGCAATCATGCGGCTTTGCTGGGTCGGGTGGATGTTGCCACGGACCGTGGGGATGTCGCGCGCGCGTTCGAGCTTTTGGAAGAGAGGTTGAGCGACGGTGACTGACGGGGGGCAGATCAAAGAAGGCCACCCGTCTGAGCGTGCTGTGCTGTGGGTGCGGTATCTGGAACTAGCGGACAAAACCGGTGACATGAGCCGCGTTGAGCGTGCCATTCGCGGGTTGGACGGGCGTTTCGACGTGCTTCCCGATCACATGTTTCTGCGCCTTTTGCGTTTGAGCAAGCACATCGCCGACAGTGACTTTGCCGCGCGCGTATTGGCGGAGGTTTTTGCGCGCGATCGCCTTGATGAAAAACTCGCGAAAGAGTGCCTGCACTGGGCCAATGGTACGGTGGAGCATCCGCACGCGCTGCGGGTCAAGGACCGGCTGATCGAAAAGGTGATGCCGAAGCATCGCGCGTCGTTTGCCCTTGCGGCAAGCATTGTTCTGGAAGGGCCGGAAGCCGCCTACAGGTCTGCGCGCACGGATTTTGCCTTTACGACGAGGCCGTCGGAGGCTGTGCAACTGTCGGAGGCTGTGGTCGAGACCGGGCGAACCCACCTCGCCGCTCGTTTTTTGCGCCGGGCAGTGCAGCGTTGGCCCACGGATGTCGCACTTCAGAACAGCCTGTTTCGTGCCCTTTTGGGCGTCGGTGATACGACCGGTGCGCAGAGTGTACTTTCGGATCAGGCGCGGTATCTGTCGGAAACACAACGTCGCGCACGGCAGTTGGATATCCTGAAGGCGGAGGGGCGAAATGACGAGGCATGGGCGCACCATCAAGCCCTTGAGCGCGATGATCCGCGCTACGCCAGATCCTTTGAATGTCTGCGTATGAACGTGTTTTTTGGCGAAGTCGCCGATTTCCGCAAGGTGGCCTACGAGGTGATGGCCAAACATCGCCATCATTTGCGCGCGACGTTTTTGGGGTCTGTGGTCGATGAAATGCGGATTTACAGTGTGGCCAACCCGCCCGATGAGGACCGCAGTGTCACGGTCGAGGATGCTGTTTGCTACTACCACCCGGCGGCCCAGATCGTGCGCGGATTGCGCCAAGGTCCGTATCAGACGGGTGCCCCGTCCACCCCGACGCGCCGGATTTTCCAGTATTGGGACAGCGCGAACGTGCCAGAGCTTGTGGCGGAGATCACGCAGACATGGCAATCCGTCGATGGCTGGTCCTATCAGCGGTTCACGCGTGCGGAGGCGTTAAAATGGTTGGGCGATCACTTTGACCGCCGCCACACGCGCGCCTTTCGCATGGTGCGACGCGAAGCAGAGCAGGCCGATTTTCTGCGGCTGTGCCTGCTGGAGGCGGAAGGGGGCATCTACGCGGATGCGGATGACCGGCTGACGGGATGCCCGGATGCGCTTTTGCAAGGGGCACAAGGCGCGGTGTTCTTTACCGAGGCGTTCGGATGCCTGTGCAATAACGTGATCTATGCGCCGGCCGGTCATGTCGTGATTTCGACTGCGCGGCGCATGGCGTGTGAGGCGTTGTTGCGGCGTGACAATGACAAGGTATGGCTCAAGACCGGACCGGGGCTGTTGACCCGCGCTTTGGCACGCTGTGCGCTGGAGGGGCTGCTGGAGGACCAGAGCGATCCGACGCGCGCCGTCACGATCCTGCCCAATGCCGCGCTCAAACGCCATGTCGCGCCGCATCTCAAGCTGCCTTACAAGCAGACCGATCAGAACTGGGCACACAGCCATGCGGCGGTGCCACCGGCGATCAAGGCAGCTTGGGACAGGGTCGTGGAGGGCTGAGCGGCTTTGCGTTTACTCTACGGTGATGGTCTGGCGCAGCGTTCCACTGTCACGGTCAAAGATCAGGATCTGGTCATCCTCTGTTACAACCGCGTACCAATCGTCACCTTGAGTGAAGGCCATCG
>JBCBWJ010000093.1:0-8173 GCA_039817165.1 Pseudomonadota bacterium
CTTCAACCCACCCGTTGGCGCGCCTTCTTCGCCCAACGTGTAGGGCGGATACGGGTCGTAGCAAAACTCAAGATCATCGGCTTGCGCGGCGTGGGACAAAGCCATCACAGCGACCAATGCCGCTAAAAATCTCTGCATTCTCGTGCTCCGGAAAACGACTGGTTCTCTACCTAGCCGAGAAACCATAAATAACTTATTAACTTTAACGATAGACAACAGCCCAAAGGCCAAGGGTAGACGACGTGACCATCGCAGAGCATCAAACCACAACCGGTAAGCGCCCGGACTTTGAACTATCCGATACGCTCACGGGCGGTTTGCGAAGTGTGGTCGGACGCCGCTTTGCCTTTGCCACCATCACCTGCAGCACGGTCATCGCCTTCTTCATGACCCTGATCCAGCTTACGGCTGACTTCAAAACCGAACAGACGCAGCAAAACGCCTCCATCGCCAAGATCGAGGATGCGATCCTTCCCGCCCTCGCCGAAAGTGTCTGGGTGCTCGACGATATCCTGATCAACGCACAACTGTCGGGCATTGCCCAGATCGAAGGCGTCAACCGTGTGGAAATCATCGGGGCAGAAGACGTGTTCGTCGTCACCAACGAGACAGAGGTCACGAACCACCGGATCGAGCTTCCGATCCTCCGGCAGACCAGCCAGACAGCGCAGAAACTCGGCACGCTCGTCGTGGATGTGAACTATGCCCATATCTGGGACCAGGTGGTCAGCCGCGCGGCGATCGTGCTCGGCACGAATTTCCTCAAGACGCTGTGCGTGGCCTTTATCCTGCTGTTCCTGTTCCAGCGCCTGATCGGGCGACACCTTTTGCGGCTCGTGACGTTTGCCGACGGGTACGACCCGCGGAAAACCGGGCAGCGGCTGCAGCTTGAGGATACCGGTTTTCTCGGGGGGCGCCGCACAGCGTGTGAGTTCGACAAACTGCAAGCGTCGGTCAATCGCTGGTCGCAAGCAACGGAGACCTATCTCGATCAGTTGAGAAACACCAATCAGGAACAGGCGGAGTTTTCCTATGCGGTGTCCCACGATCTGAAATCACCGGCCAACACGATGAGCATGCTGCTCGAAGAACTCGAAGGCGAGGTCACCCTCGAAGGGGACGCCCGCGTCATCGTCGATGACATGCGCACGACCAACAAACGCATGGGCGATCTGGTGACCGATATCCTCGACTACTCCCGCCTTGTCGATGGTCAGCTTGAAAAGGAAACAGTGCATATCGCACCGCTGATCGCCGAGATCGAGCTGGATCTTTACGCCGATATCCACGCCGCCGACGCCACGATCGAATACGGCGATCTGCCCTCCGTCATGGGGCACGGCCTGCAGATCCAGATCCTTCTGCAAAACCTGCTGGCCAACGCGATCAAGTTTCGGCACCCCGACCGCCCCGCGCTGATCCGTGTCACGGGCGAAAAGACGGCTGATGGATGTGTCGTGCGGGTGGCTGACAATGGCATCGGCATACCTGAAAAATTCCATGACAAAGTCTTCTCTCTGTTCACCAAACTCCACACGCGTTCGGAATATGACGGGACCGGTCTGGGCCTGTCGATCTCCCGGCGTGTGATGTCAAATCACGGGGGCAGCGTCTGGGTCGAGGACGGCTTGGATGGAGGCACCACTTTCGCACTCAAATTCCCAAGGATGCCCGATGACCAAACCCATTAGAACCGCCATGCTGATCGACGACGAAGATTTTGATCAACGCCAGTACAAACGCGTGCTGACCAAGTCAGGCCTGGTCGAAACGGTCCTGCAATTCACCTATGCCGAAGACGCTCTGGCCCACATTCAGGCCCACCCCGGACTTGTGATCGACGTTATCTTTCTCGACATCAACATGCCGCGAATGAACGGGTTCGAATTTCTCGAAGAGGCCACGACGAAATTCGGCCCGGACTTCGTGAAAACAGTCGTGGTGATGCTCACCACATCGCTCAACCCAAATGACCGCACCCGCGCCGAAAGCTACGAGGTGGTCCGCTATTTCATCAACAAGCCCCTCACGCAGGAGCATGTGGCGCAGGTGGCCGAACTGGTCTGACACCACCCCGCTCGGGGCCGCGATAGACCTTTTGCCACCCCTGCTCATCTGCATCTTGAGCGCCCATCGCAGACCGTCTAGCATCCCGACCGTACAGTTGGGGAACCGCCCATGAGCACCGCAGACCAGCCGCTCGTGACGATTGTCATGGCCGCCTACAATCGCGCGGATATGCTGCGTTTTGCCGTGCAAAGCGTGCTGCAATCCACCTATCGAAACTGGGAACTTGCGATTGTGGGCGACGCGTGCACCGATCACACCGAAGAGGTGATCGCAGGCTTCAACGATCCCCGCATCAGCTTTGAAAACCGCTCCGAGAATTCCGGCGGTCAGGCCACGCCCAACAACCATGGGCTCGCCAAAGCCCGCGGCGATCTGATCCTCTTTCTCAATCAGGACGACATGTACCTGCCCTGGCACATCGAACGGGCCGTGGCGCATATGCAAACGACCGGCTCGGATGTCTCATGGTGCCCGCTCGTGCTGGTCGAGACATCAGGCAAAGAGACCGGTCCGCCGGACCCCGACATCGACCGGCTCACGCTCGATGGGTTTGTCGATAAGGGCGGCTATGATCCCCGTCAGTTTTACCTCGCCAGTTCCTGGGCACTGCGCTCGTCCGCGATGGAGGTGGTGGGCCCCTGGAAAACCGAGGATGAGTGCCGCTGGACCCCCTCGCAGGACTGGCTCTTTCGCGCGCACCAGACCGATCTGAAGATCACCTACCGGGCCGATCCCACCGTGGTGGCCATCCATTCCGGCGCGCGGCGGCTGTCTTACCGCAAACCGGCGACAGACCACGCTCGGCTCTGGTCCTGGATATCCCAGGGCGAGGCCGGCATCGCGCAGATGCTCGCCACAGCCTCCGTCACATTGGCCGCCGATCTGCACAGCGCGCGCAAGGCCCTGCGCGGCCAGATCGACAACAAGGTCGACGAGCTCGCCCGCCTGCATGGGATCCATCCGCTCGAAGTGTCCCGCTTTCTGGCCGGCGAGGCGAAAGGCGATTTCATCCGCAAGGTCCGCGCCCACACGGTTGAAGCCCCGATCGCCCCCACCGACGCGCGGGTTGAGGTGGGCCTGAACGCCGCCGACATTTACTTTGCCGATGGCTGGTATGGCGGCGAAGGCACCCACCGCTGGAGCAGCGCCCCCCGCGCGGAGTTTTTCTTCGCCTCCGAAGGCCCGTGCAAAGCTCTGCGTGTCAACCTGCACCCCCGCGCGCCGGGGCAGACGGTCAGCCTGTCGGTCAATGACCGCCCCAAGACGCAACACACGCTGCCAGACGGCCAAACGGTAGAACTCCCCCTCTCGCCAGACGACCGCCTCCACCGCGTCACGGTCGAGGTCGACACCTGCCTGTCACCCCTTGAGATGGGCACCGCCAACGACCCCCGTCCCCTGGGCCTCGTACTGCAAGGGTTCGAGGTTCTGACCTGATCCGTCAAACGCGTCCCAGAACCCGGCCCGCCACGGCCAAGGCCATCTGCGGAAACAGCGTGTATTTGCCGGTATTGACCGTGTGATACCCGTCATGAGAGGCCATGCCGACCGCATGGCGCGTGTGCAATTGGCTGTCTAGATCATCAATATCAGTGTCCCCCAGCGCGTAAATCAGCCCGCTGGTCGGGTCGACATCTTCGTCCCCGTACTCCAGATCGCCCAATAGCGGGCAGAGCACCGTCCACACTTCCAGACTGCTGCGAAAATTCGCCATCCGCTCGGCCCGGTCGATCCTGTGCCATCCCTGATCGACACCATTTGAGGCGGTCATGAAGGTCATGCCGCTCGGATACCACGACAGGTAAAACCCCTGCGCGCCAAAGTTCACGATATCCCCAAACGGCCCCAGAACGGTCGTCAGCGACGGCAAATCGCCTGCCGCCAGCGGAACCTGAACCCGGTGACCGTATTTGTGCCTCAAGCTGTAGGATTTGGGCGGCGCGATCCCCATGGACGCATCGATGGCCGTCCGCCCCTCCCAGGTGGCGTTGATCACCTGATCATACGGCCCATCCGCCGCGCCATCCTTCAGGCTCACGTCAAACCCCTGCAAGGCCCTGCGCGACACAGCCATCACCCGTGTGGCGCAGCGTCTCGTGATGCGCGGCTCAGCGCCCGTGGCCGCGGCCAGCGCATCGGAAACAACCCTTGGGTCCACGCCGCGCTCCGTGGTGCGATAAAGCGTCGTGATCTGATCAGGGTTCACACGCCCTGAACCATCCTCCGGGGCCATCTCGACGAACCCGGCCGGCGCGTCAGACCCCAAGTAATCGAGACCCGTGGCCTCGCGCACCTCGTTGAAAATCTCAGAGCAACGGGCAAAATGCGCGCTCAGATGCTCGCTCGTGACCTGCGAGGCCACATGCCGGGCGTAAAGAAATGGCGTGGACAGTTGGATCGCCGCGTCTGCATCCACCCAGCGCGACAGGATATGGCGAAACGAAACCGCGCCTTGCGCCATGGTGCGCGCGGTCAGCTCCGGGTCGTCCTTGGCATAGATGAACCCTTGATGGATCTTGCCTTCATTGACCCGGCTGGCTCCCAGCAGAATGTCTTCGCGCGCTTCGAACAGATCAACGTCATGACCGTTTGAGGCCAGCTCAATCGCTGCTGCGCATCCCACGGACCCGCCACCCAAAACTGCAATCTTCACGGTGTGTCCTTGCGCCTAAGCCGCCCAAGTGCACTCTAAGCCAAGGCACCTTCCGAGGACAACCAATTGAGCACCACCACCCCTGGTGCGGCCAACACCGCGCTGTCCCCCAAAACCCGCCCTACAACTCCAGATCGGAGCGCGCGTAAACATGCCGCCCATCCTCGGACGGGCGCTTGATCTTGCGTGCCCAGACCCGGCGCACATCGTCCAGCCCCAACGCCGGATTGTCAGCCAGAAAATCCCGCGTGTACTGATTGAACTGATTATGCGCGCGAATTTCGGTCCTGTGCCCCGGCTTGGCCGCCTCGGTCTTGATCTCCCAATAGGCCGCGCAGGCATCCTCAAGCGTCTTGCCCACATTGGCCTTCATCCAATCCATGAAGGCGATGTTGAACTTGAACCCCGGGTCACACTCCGCCTTGAAAAAGCGGCGCACGTTCTGGGTGTTGCGATAGCTGTCGGTGATCACCGTCGCGGGCGAAAGCGGCTCTTTGTGCCAATCAAATCTGGACGTGGGTCGGGGCTGGGCCGCGCCCGGGATTGCCCGCTCGCCCGTGTCCAGAAAATGCGCGATCCGGTCCAGAATGTCGAACTTGCCGCCCGTGGGGCTCAGCCCCAGATGCCGGGCGTGCGCCGTCAGCTCATCCTTGCGCCAATACCACCGCCGCAGCTCCCGGCCCGAAGACAGCGTGGCGATCTCCGGTCGGGTGTCCATGGCTGTATCCCTCTGCGTCC
Source organism: Pseudomonadota bacterium (assembly GCA_039817165.1). Classification (GTDB taxonomy): domain Bacteria; phylum Pseudomonadota; class Alphaproteobacteria; order Rhodobacterales; family Rhodobacteraceae; genus Roseovarius. Next base: position 5,462 of record JBCBWJ010000093.1, read on the forward strand.
GGCGCGCCGGATGCGGTTGTGTCAGTCCAGCAAATCGTAGATATGGATTGCCGCATCGTCCCAGTCATTGCCGGGGTTGGATTTGCAGAAATTCAGCGCCATTTCATAGATATTGCCGTCGTCGATCCCGTTGCCAACATTCTGCTGAAGCTCGTAGTTGCGCGCGGTGAAATAGCCCAGAAGCCACCACTTGTTGTACTCGCGAAACTGCTCGTTTTCGTCCTCGCGCACCGCCGCCTCACAGTCAAAACTGCCCTTCACGGTATAATCCGCAGCCGCCGACAGGCTCGAGACCCCCAAAAACGCAGCTGCCAAAACCATCTTCTTCATCACAGATCCCCCTTGTTGGTTGTGTCAATCTAACACCAAGCAGGCGGCCACGCCAATCTCCTTGATCCATGACCCAACCCCATTGATTTCCGCCCGGTTTTGCGCCAGACCCCGGTGGCGCAATCCGCCACAACAGGATATCCCATCATGAGCCGCATCGACGCCAAGTTCGCAGATCTCCAAGCCGCCGGAAAGAAGGCCTTCGTGGCCTATGTCATGGCCGGCGACCCGGATTACGAGACCTCGCTGGAACTGGTCAAAGGCCTGCCCGGTGCGGGTGTCGACATCATCGAACTGGGCCTGCCGTTTACCGATCCCATGGCCGACGGCCCGACGATCCAGCTTGCCGGGCAACGCGCGCTCGAGGCGGGCATGACGCTCCAGCGCACTCTGGATATGGCCGCGGAGTTCCGCAAATCCGATGACACCACACCCATCGTGCTGATGGGCTACTACAACCCGATCTTCAATCGCGGGGTCGAGGCCTTTGTGACCGACGCCAAGGCGGCGGGCGTTGACGGCCTCATCGTCGTGGATCTCCCGCCAGAAGAAGACGATGAGCTTTGCCTGCCCGCGCAAGCCGCCGGGCTGAACTTCATCCGTCTGGCCACGCCCACCACAGATGACAAACGCCTGCCCAAGGTGCTGACCAACACGTCCGGTTTTGTCTACTATGTCTCGATCACCGGCATCACCGGCGCCGCCGCGGCCGAGGCCGGCGATGTCGCCCCCGAAGTGGCGCGCATCAAAGCCGCCAGCAACCTGCCCGTGGTGGTGGGCTTCGGCATCCGCACGCCCGAGACCAGCCGGGAAATCGCCTCCGTGGCCGACGGCGCCGTCGTGGGCTCCGCCATCGTGGCCAAGATGGGCGACGGAGAGGCCCCCGCACAGGTGCTCGCCTTCGTCAAAACCCTCGCCGACGGCGCGCACGCGGCCTGACCCCTGCAACGGCAGTACGGCAAATCATGGGATGCCTGTTGCGCTGTGGCACGCCTTGAGAAAGCCAAGGGCTCTGATCCCACGTGGTCAAGCCGGTGGTGCCAACACGTGGCATAGCATCAAGTCCATGGACCAGGGCCCCGGACCGCCGCAGCTTTCAGGTCCGCCTCGTTCTCCACCAGCTTACTCTTGCGGGGCTTGATCCCACATCTCGGGGTCTTGGCGCTGTGCCACGCGTAGCTCAGCCAAAACACTTGATGACCCCAGCAGAGTGTTCAAATAGCGCCAATCGGCCCAAAACGCGTCGCATAGACAAGGCTTTTCCGCTCGGTTATCGCTCGAAGACGTTTTGCAACTGATAGAGCACCCGCATGCCCGTCATCACCAATATCGACGATCTCAAACGCATCTATGCCCGGCGCACGCCCAAGATGTTCTACGACTACGCCGAATCAGGCAGCTGGACGGAACAGACCTTCCGCGAGAACACGTCGGATTTCTCCGAGATCTATCTGCGCCAACGCGTCGCCGTGGACATGTCCGGCCGCACCACCGCCAGCCAGATGATCGGTCAGGACGTGTCCATGCCCGTGGGCCTCGCGCCCGTGGGTCTCACCGGCATGCAGGCTGCCGATGGTGAAATCAAAGCGGCGCGGGCGGCTGAAAAATTCGGCGTCCCCTTCACGCTCTCCACGATGTCCATTTGCTCGATCGAAGATGTGGCCGAGCACACCACCAACCCTTTCTGGTTTCAGGTCTACACCCTCAAAGACGACGATTTCATGCAGCGCCTCTTTGATCGCGCCAAGGCCGCGCAGTGCTCTGCGGTGATGATCACCGTCGATCTGCAGGTGCTGGGCCAACGCCACAAAGACCTCAAGAACGGCCTCAGCGCGCCGCCCAAACCCACCTTAAGCAACCTCGCCAACATGATGACCAAGGTGCATTGGGGCCTCGGCATGCTGGGCACCAAGCGGCGGTTTTTCGGCAATATCGTGGGCCACGCCAAAGGCGTGACAGACCCCACCTCGCTCACCTCCTGGACGGCAGAGGCCTTTGACGAAGCCCTCGATTGGGACCGCATCCGCGTCTTCCGCAAGATGTGGGACGGCCCGCTGATCATCAAAGGCATCATCGATCCCCGCGACGCCCTAGAGGCGCTCAACGTGGGCGCGGACGCGATCATCGTCTCCAACCACGGCGGGCGTCAGCTCGACGGCGCGCTGTCGTCGATCCGCGCCTTGCCTGCGATCATGGACGCGGTGGGCGACAAGATCGAAGTGCATCTCGACAGCGGCATCCGCTCCGGCCAGGACGTGCTCAAAGCCTTGGCCCTGGGCGCAAAGGGCACCTATATCGGCCGCTCTTTTGTCTACGGGCTGGGGGCCATGGGGCAAGAAGGTGTCACAAAGGCCCTAGAGGTCATCCACAAGGAGCTCGATC
>JBCBWJ010000094.1:0-8167 GCA_039817165.1 Pseudomonadota bacterium
TTTCGTGCATTAATTGAAGCCTGCGCAGCACCGCAGGTAGACCCGGGAGCCGGTTAGTCGGCAGGCGCGGTGTCTGTGTTTTCTTCGTGCGCCGCAGCAGGGGGCTTTTCGTCCGAAACGTCACCATCCGTCGGCAAGGCGACCTCAAAGGCAATTTTCTGATCATCTGCCGACCAAGTAGCCTTCACTTTGTCGCCATCCTCGACCTTGCCGCCGAGCATGGCACGGGCCAGTTGTGTCTCCAGCTCTGACCGGATCAGACGGCGCAACTCGCGCGCACCATATTCCGGCTGGAACCCGATGGTACTGAAATAATCCACCGCACTCTCGTGAAAGCTCAACTCGATCCCTTGGGTCAACGCCGTGCGTCCCACCCGGGCAAGTTGCAACTCTACGATCTTACGAATCTCGTCGCGGTTCAGCGAATGAAAGACGATAATCTCATCAATCCGGTTGATGAACTCGGGCCTGAAATGATGGCGGAGCACCTCCATCAACTCCGACTTCTGCTTGGCCTCATCGAACTCCTTGGTTCCCCGCTTCTTGAGGTTTTTCTGGATGATGTCAGAGCCAAGATTGGAGGTCGCTATGATGATCGTGTTGGTGAAGTCCACTACGCGTCCCTTGCCGTCCGTCAGGCGACCGTCGTCAAACACCTGCAGCAAGATGTTGTAGACATCAGGATGCGCCTTTTCGATTTCATCGAGAAGCACCACGGAATGCGGCCTACGCCGGACCTTTTCGGTCAGCTGGCCGCCTTCATCATAACCGACATAGCCCGGAGGCGCACCGACCAGCCGTGCAACGGCGTGCCGCTCGCCATATTCCGACATGTCGATGCGGATCATGGCGTCTTCATCGCCGTAAACAGTCGATGCAAGCGCCTTGGCCAACTCAGTCTTGCCGACACCCGTGGGCCCGAGGAAGAGGAACGTTGCCGTGGGGGCTGAGCCTTCGCGCAGACCGGCGCGTGCCAGACGTACTGCGTCGGCGACCGAGGCGATGGCCTCGTCTTGGCCAATGACCCGTTCGTGCAGGCGATCCTCAAGCGAGAGCAGCTTTTCACGTTCCTCGCTGGTCAATTCCGTCACGGGCACGCCGGTCAGCTTGCTGACAATCTGCGCCACATGGTCGGCCCGCACCTCGGCTGTGGCCGACGCGCGATCCCGCTTCCAGACGGCCGACAGGTCATCAAGCTCCTGCTGTTTTCCCTCCAGCTCCGTCTTCAGCCGCGCCGCACGATCAAACTGTTTGCGGGCGGCGGCGTAGTCCTGTTCGCGCTTGATCTGCTCGACCTCGGCCTCCAACTCCTGCACGTCGATGGGGCGCGCCGTGGCGCTGATCTTGACGCGGGCGGCGGCCTGGTCAATCAGGTCGATCGCCTTGTCGGGCATGAAACGCCCGGTGATGTAGCGATCCGACAATTCCGCCGCTGCGATGATGGCCTCATCGGTGATTGTCACCTTATGGTGGCTTTCCAGCGTATCACGCAGGCCGCGCAAGATCATAATGGTCTGGGCGACAGTCGGCTCATCCACATAGACGGGTTGGAAACGCCGCTCCAGGGCTGCGTCTTTTTCGATGTATTTCTGATATTCGCTGAGCGTCGTGGCACCGATCAGGTTCAACTCGCCGCGTGCCAGCGCCGGCTTGAAGGTGTTGGCAATATCAAGGCCCCCTTCCCCGCCGCCCTGCCCGGCACCGACGATGGTGTGAATTTCATCTATGAACAACACCAGATCGTCCTTATTTTCGGTGATTTCCTTGAGAATCTTTTGCACCCGCTCCTCGAATTCGCCACGATATTTGGAGCCGGCGACCATCGAGTTGATATTCAATTCAACCAGCCGCTTGTCGCGCAGCGCCTCTGGCACCTGTCCCGCCACGATGCGTTGGGCCAGTCCTTCGATGATGGCGGTCTTGCCGACGCCCGGTTCTCCGATCAAGACCGGATTGTTCTTCTTGCGGCGGGCCAGAACCTCGATGGTAGTCTCGATCTCGCGGGCGCGGCCAATCACCGGGTCAAGCTTTCCTTCCCGCGCGAATTTGGTGAGGTCACGGCTGAATTCATCCAGATCAGGCGTGTTGGAGGGCGCATCAACGCGGCCTTCCTCAGCGCCCTTGCCGACGACTTTCGTGACCTGTTGGCGCAAAGCCTGCGGTGTCAGACCGTATTTGCGCAGGATGTCTGCGGCCACGCCCTCGCCTTCCTCGGCGAGACCAATCAACAGATGCTCGGGCCCCACATAGGAATGGCCCAGTTCGTTGGAGGCGATGAATGCCCGGTTCAACGCATCTTTCAGGCGGGGGCTGACGCCGATATCGGCGTCTTTGTCTTCCTCCGGGTCGCCACGCTTGGCTTCCTTTTCGATCTGGCGGCGCAGATCGTCGGCATCGACCTTGAACTGGTCCAGCAAGGTGACCACGACGTCGGAATTGGTGAGCGCAAAGAGCAGATGCTCGGTATCCACCTCTGTGCGCCCGAATTCATGTGCCTTTTGCGCAGCGTCCTGCAACAACCTGTTGGCCTGTTCGCTCAGACGATCCGCGATGTTCACGCCCGCACCTCGCGACGGTGTTGGTCGGGACTGCATGGGGTCAAGATCACCGGTGCCGGTGCCAAGCCGGTCAAACACGCTCCCGCCCGTGCTGCGATCCCCAAAGAACTCGTCGAAAAGGGAGTTACCACCGAAAAGCGACTCCAGAGGCGAACTGGTGCGACCCTGGCTCCGGGCCAGTTTGCGATAGTCTTCATCGCAAAGCTCCATGGTTTGGCGTTTGCCATTCACCAGAACCTGAGCGCGAAATGCCGCGGGGCGGGTCTTGCAGACGTCGCAGATGCCATTTGCCAATTTGAAGTCTCCTCTTTCCACAGGTGCCACGCGCTGAGCGTCATGGCCGAACAGATGCGTTTTGGTCGTAAGGACGCGGTCGTTCACAGAATGCGCGGCCTGTCCCAGATGTCTTTTCAAGGTTTAAGAAGCCGTCCCGAGAACGGATTGACGAACATCAATCTGCGCGACGGAGCGCCTTGGTAGAGAGGTTGTCACAAGGTGGCTTGTTGGACAGACAGTTAACCGAGGTCGTTGCCCAATGGCATTGCGTCATTTGCTGGAATGTGAGGACGGCTTGCACTCAGATATGCCCAAGGAGGCCCCATGACCTTACGAAAGTTGCGCAATCTGATGCTGGCCATTCTCTTGATTCTGCCCACTCTTGCGGATGCCGAGGATTCCATGATCCAGCTTTCACTGTCGGACCCTTCCCGGTGGGACTACTTTAGTGATCAGGTCATGGGTGGCGTGTCAGAAGGTCGGGCATCATTTGAAAGGGACGGGGATCAGCCCATTCTGCGGCTGACGGGCATGGTGAGCACGGCTAATCGTGGCGGGTTCATTCAAGCCCGCACCAAACTCGATGCGCCTTTGCCAGACACTGCACGCGGCGTCATCCTGAGTGTCCGTGGCAACGACCAGACCTATTTTGTGCACCTGCGGACAAGGCGGACGATCCTTCCGTGGCAGTTTTATCAGGCGTCCTTCGAGGTTTCGAACACATGGCAAGAGGTGCGCATACCCTTCAATGAGTTTGCGCCCTATGGAGGTCTCTTGCGCCAGAGTTTCGATGTCGGAACCGTGCGCAGCCTTGCCGTCGCCGCGTTTGGGCGAGATCATAGCGCAGACTTGTCCTTCCGGGCCATTGGGTTTTATTGAGCAATTTTGCCACCGAATTTCTAGACCGGAAAGTTGCCTTCATCAAAAGGATCATCCTCTGGGATTTCAGGGGCGTTGTCCGGGTTCGGTACTTCGGGAGACGAAGGCGCATCCACTGGGTCATTTGTTTGTGGAACCTCCGGGGTTGGTGGGGTTTCCTTTGGGTCAACGGGCATGGGCGTTTCCTGCGGCGGCTCATCTGAGGGAGACTGAGGGTGTGTGGGGTTCATGCTATGTCCTTTCGGAAGGGTCCATTCAGGGTAACGCCGTTGGAAAGAACGCAGATTGACTAACGTCAATAGGCGGAACTGGTTGGGCGGTACACCAAGCCGTGAGCGCGTGAGTATCGCTGCAGTTTCATGCCAGATCAGGAGATTTGTTCATCATGCAAGACGAAGTGATTGCGTTTCTACAGTCAGGTGGCTGGCAACCTGTCGGCGGATCACTGGAAGTCGTACAGACCCATGGTGCACTGATTTTTCTGTCTGAAAACACGGCGTTGAAAATTAAACGCGCAGTCCAATACGACTACATGGACTTTTCGACGTTGGATCGGCGCGCGGCGATGTTGCGTCGTGAATTGGACTTGAACAAACCCAGCGCGCCCCAGATCTATCGCGATGTCATTCCTGTGACGCTGGGGGCCGATGGGCAGCTTGCGCTGGACGGAGATGGCGTGCCTGTCGAATGGGTCCTGCGCATGTCGCGTTTCCCAAAAAACGACGAGCTGTCCGTTCTTGCAGATGCTGGTGGCATCGACGACACGCTTGCCAATAATCTGGGCACCAGCATCTTTGAATACCATGCCCAGGTACCGCGGCACCAAGCGGATGGTGCAAAACTGATCCGGGACATTCTTGACGAATTGGACCGCGTTTTTGCGGATATGATCGCGCCACTGGGGGCCAGTTTGATTGATCACTTTCATCAAGAGAGCCGCGCGATGCTCACACATGTGGGGGCACAATTGCGCCGCCGTGCGAACACCGGGCATGTGCGACGCTGCCATGGTGATCTGCACCTCGGCAATCTCGTGCTTCTAGATGGCAAGCCTGTGCCGTTCGATGCTTTGGAATTTGACGAGGCGCTTGGCACTTGTGATGTGCTGTATGATCTGGCGTTTCTTATCATGGACGTGCTGCACCGAGATTTACATTGCGCGGCCAATATTGCGCTGAACGCTTATCTTTTGGCAGCCAAAGGGGATGAAGATGACGGCTTGGCGGCCCTGCCTCTGTTTCTGGCGATCAGGGCCGCGATACGCGCAATGGTTTCTGTGCAGACTGCAACGGCAAAGGGCGAGGCCCCCGGCGTTGACGGCGGACAGTTTCTGACGGACGCGGTCGGATACCTGTCTCCGTCTGTTCCGTCGCTGGTGCTAGTCGGAGGGCTGTCCGGCACCGGAAAGACAGGCGTCGCGCGCGCCCTTGCCCCGTCAATCGGTGCGCCCCCCTGGAGCGGTGCATTTGCGCACTGATCTGGAGCGCAAAGCAATGGCCGATGTCAAATTTGAGGACCAACTTCCATCAGAAAACTACACACTCGGTGCCCGGGATACTGTTTACCGCAGGGTGTTCGCCCGAGCGGATCGCATCCTTGCCGCTGGCCGTTCGGTGCTGCTGGACGCAACGTTTCTCGATATTGCAAACCGAACAGCCGCGCAGGCCCTTGCGGACAAGATGGGCGTGAGAATGCAGGCGATCTGGCTTGAGGCGCCTCTGCCCGTCCTGATTGACCGGGTGCGGGAGCACGCAGGTGACGCGTCCGATGCCGATGAAAGCGTCGTGCAACATCAGTTCGAAGGATATCAGGCCCCTGCCGGCTGGCACATTGTCTCTGCGGCGGGTGCTTTGCAGCAAACCATCGCAGAAGCGCGATTGGCGCTGACTTCCCGGGAAACCTGACCGCTTTATCCATGCTGCCGCACGAATGCTTCAATATCTGCAGCAGGTCTTGCGCCAGACAAACGCGCTACTTCCTGACCCTTCTTGTAAAGGATCAAGAGCGGGATCCCTCTGATTTGCAGGCGTTCGGAGGTCGCCGGGAACTGCTGTGTATCAATCTTGGCAAAACGGCATTTGAAGCGGAGTCCTTCCGCGGCCTTCGCAAATTCCGGTGCCATCATCTTGCACGGTCCGCACCAAGGTGCCCAGTAATCCATAATCAAGGGTAAATCGTCCGTCCGTGTCGCCTTATCGTGGGTTTGAATAGACAGAACACCAACGTGGCTGTCCAAAAGCAAGACACGACATTTCGCACATTTGGGTGCTGCCTCAAACTTGTCAGAGCGAACCCGATTGACCTGCCCACAAGATAGGCATGTCAGCTTCACCGCGTCATGAATCATCGTTCTCTCCTATTTCAAGGCCTTGGCGTTAACCCGCTTCATCGTGGATTCTGCATTTGCTGTTCCAGTCGAAAATGAAAAGAGCACCCACCTGTGGGTTAATCTCTTGCCAGCGCGCAGACACTGGCGATTGATCTTCGTCAAATTGAGCGCGCCATGTGAGCATAGGCTTGAGGCGATTCGTCGATGATGGACTCTATTGGTACGAGGGCACATTTGACACTATTTTGGAGGCGCTTCATGATGAACGAAGATAGGATCGCACGCGCACTTCTTGATCCGCCATCGGTGTTTGAAACACCAAATGGTGTACTGGAAGATCTCGATCTCTCGACACCGCAAAAAATCGAAATCCTGCGCCGATGGGAGTATGATGCCAGCGAGATCTGTGTCGCGGAAGACGAAGGCATGGCACATGTGAGCGGTGTCACGCTTGACCAGATACTGCACGCCTTACAAAAGTTGGTGCCTGACATCGACACCGATCGGAGCCCTCCCACAAAACAAGGCGGGTTGGACCGGGCCGCGCTCAGTCACAAACCCACAGAGATCTAGAAATCGTTTCACGCGGACTGAATTTGTTGCCCTTTCAAAAAGCCTTTAGTTGAGCACCTCAAGGGCCAAGGCAATCCCCTGACCGCCACCAATACAAAGGGTGACAACGCCGCGCTTCAGCCCGTCACGCCGCATGGAATGGACAAGTCGGGTGGTCAACACCGCACCGGTTGCACCGATCGGGTGACCATGAGCAATAGCACCCCCTTCGACGTTCACGATGTCTTCAGGCAACTGCAAGTCGCGCAATACGGCTATCGCAATAGCGGCGAAGGCTTCGTTGATCTCGATCCGGTCGATTTCCCCTGTTTTCCAACCCGCGCGTGCAAGGGCCTGTTGAACCGCGGGAACCGGACCCAAACCGAACATGCCAGGTTCGACCGCGCAGATGCCATAGGAGACAATCCGCGCAATTGGCTCCAACCCGTGGTCGTCTGCCCACCCACGTTCGGCTGCGATTATCGCTGATGCCCCCGTGTTCAAACCGGGCGCGTTGTCGGCAGTGATAGACCCATCCTTGCGAAATGCCGGGCGCAGTTTTGACAGGATTTCCAGTGTTGTGTCGGTCCGGTTTTGTTCGTCCCTGAGGAACGAGACTGTTCCCTTGCGACTTGAAACTTCAACAGGAATGATCTCAGCATCGATGGGCCGCGGATTGCGCGTCGGAAAATCGCCGTTGTGAGCGTTCGGCCCAGCGGTCCTGTTCTTCGCGGCTGATGCTGTGGGATGTCACAAGGTCTTCGGTGTGCCAGCCCGAATGCTCTCCAGAGAACGCATCGTTCAGGCCGTCGCGCAACATACTGTCATACACCTGCCCATCACCCATTCGGTGGCCCCATCGCCCGGCGGGGTCCAGATAGGGGGCCAAATCCATGTTCTCCGCGCCACCCGCAATGGCACAGTTCAACGCGCCAATCATGATCTCCTGTGCGGCAGAGACAATCGCCTGCGCGCCGGATCCACAAACGCGGTTGACGGTCATCGCCGGAACAGTAACCGGAAGATCTGCATCGATCGCGCATTGCCGGGCGGGATTCATCTTGTTGCCCGCCTGAATGACGTTGCCCATAAAGACACTCTCAACCATTTTGGATCAAGCTTTGAGCGTTCCAGTACGCCTTTGATCGCAGTTGTTCCAAGATCGGTTGCCGGAACGGTTTTCAGGCTGCCGCCATAGAATCCGATTCCAGTGCGAAGCGGATTGCACAGAACGACTTCGTGAGATTTCATTGTCGCTGGTCCTTTGAATATCAGGTTTAGAGTGTGGGGTGTCCGTCAGAGCCGAAGGCCACCATCAACTTCCAGAATGCGCCCGTTGAAATAGTCGTCCTCCAGAATGAATCGTGCGGCGTACGCGATCTCATCAGGGCGTCCAAAGCGGCGGGCCGGAATCGTGGCGGTGATCCGATCCTGTATGTCCGATGGCATGGCCGAGACCATGCGCGTTTCACAAAACCCAGGCGCAATGCCAGCCGCACGAATACCGTAGCGCGCCAGTTCTTTGGCCCATGTCACCGTCATCGCGGCAACACCTGCTTTCGCAGCGGTATAG
>JBCBWJ010000095.1:0-8112 GCA_039817165.1 Pseudomonadota bacterium
CAACGCGCGTCTGGCATCGCTCGTCGCGCCGCCGGCATCGCGTGCGCTCTACGCGATTTGTGCGTTTGCCGGTGCGTGCTTGCCGCTGCTGGAGTTCATTCCATTCTCGTCCAGCCTCTTTGGCCTCGGGATTGCTCTGATTTCCACCGGCCTGCTGGCGCGCGACGGTTTGATTGCCGTTTTCGGCCTTGTGACGTTCGGTGTCGCGGCCTCCATTCCGGCCTTCGTGTACACCGCCGTTGTGGGGGGCTGATCCAGGACCTACTCCTTGTCATCACCGCGATCTTTGCGGTCGCCGGACTGGCGCGCCTTCCAGGACACGAAGATGACCAGGAAAGCCACGCACAACACCGCAATCAATCCGATCAGGAATATCTCATTCGTCATGGGGGTCCGTTCCTTTCCCGATAGAGATGAAACGACAAAATCCCCAAGAAGTTCCGGAACTTCCGCCCTGTTCAATTGTTGACGCGGCAGGAGGTACACATGCACATCAGATTGAGTAAATTTCTCAGGTATTCCGCGCAGGTCGAAGGCAAGGACGTCACTATCAGGGACGTCTTCGTGTCCGTCGACGATGCAGCCTTGCGGTTTCTTCTGCTCGACATTGGCTCGTGGTTCGAGCCCGATCTTGCCCTCGTGCAGATCGACAAAGTCACGTCCCTGTCGCTGGTCGACACCAAGCTGTATCTGGCCATCGACAAAGCCGCGTTCGAGGCCGCCCCGCAGTTTCGCCCCGAAAGTCAGGATTTTCTCGACCGCATGCCGCCGGTGATCATCGGTCCTTTCGGCAATACCGCAAGCCCCCTGATGATGGCAGCGGCTGTTGCGTCGGGCAAACCAACCCCTGATGATGACCGGGCAAAACGCGCGGATGCACATCTCAAGCGTTTCACTGACCTGCAAGGGCTGGATGCCTTCGGAAAAGACGGCCAGTTGGGCACCATTGAAGACATTGTCATCTCGACCCGTGGATTTGCGATCACCCATGTGGCCATCAACACCGCCAAGGGTCCGAGCGACCAACAGGTTCTGGTGCCGGTGCAGACCCTTCGACACATGGCGCGCCAAGACACGCATCTGGTGTTCGACCTGACAACGAGCACGGTGTTCGACGCCCCGTTCGTGCCGCGCGATGAGCCACTGAGCAACGACGAGGTCCGCGCGCTGCGCAATTACTTCAACATACAAAAGTGAAAAAAGTGCCCGTTGGATGCAACCTTTGCAAGGGGGCCGCGTTTTGTGACCAGACGAATTAGAAGGAGAAAGACCAATGAAAACCGGATCCATTCTTGCCGCCATCATCGCCGTCGCACTGGTCGGCTTTGGCGTTTACATGATTGATATCAATCAGACAGAAGAGGCCAGCTTGCCAGATGTCGACATCTCCGTAGAAGGCGGCAACATGCCAGAGTACGATGCCGAAGTTGGCGACATCGACGTAGGCACCGAAGAGGTAACGGTTGATGTTCCCACCATCGACGTTGAAAGCCCCGAAGAGGACGCTGACGACGGCTGACCCCACTGGTGGTTTCAATAGATCAGGGCGCTCTCCGCCAACGGGAGCGCCCTTTTTCATGACCAGGACCCGCGCTCATACCGGTAAAACCGGGACAGAGTTTGTGGGTCGGACGGAACCAAAGCGGATGCTGCGCGTTGAATATACGCAAGGCATCGGGCACGCGCCCGCCGTCAAAATCACAATTCAGGAGGTTCGTCCCATGCTTGGTTGGGCTGTTACATTCTTTATCATCGCCCTCATCGCTGCCGTTCTCGGTTTTGGTGGCATCGCAGGTGCATCAGCCGGGATTGCGCAGATCCTCTTTGTCGTGTTCCTCGTGCTTTTCGTGGGTTCGCTGATCCTGCGCGCCACCCGAGGCTGACACGCCGTCAGAGGCCATCTGGCCCTCCAAACCGCCCGGCTAGATCTCAGTGATCGCCGGGCGGTTTTGCGTTTTTGGCGATGTTTTTTGCGTCCGCCGGGAACCATTGCCCGGCGCGGACGTTGTAGATGAAAGGAGGACTTTATGATGACCAATACAGTCGCAGAAAAGAACCGAACCAATGGCAAAAACGAAGCCAAGGTCGCAGCAGACGCCATGAAAACCAAGGTCGAAGACGGCATTGCCCAGACCCAGGACGCGCTCGAAAACGCTGTCGCACAGACATCTGACGAGCTGCGCAAAATCGGCGACAAAAGCACCGGTTTCGTGCGCGAGAACCCCGGCATGGCCGTGGCAGGCGCCGTGACGGTGGGTGTTCTCATCGGCCTTGCCCTGCGCGGCAGAAGCTGACGCTCGCTCACGGTTCACCAAAGGCGTGGTGGCCGCGGCAATGACCGCGGCCTCCGCCATTCAGACAACTACGACGCTTACGAAAGGACAGATCATGTCAGCCCCCAACACAAATTTGGAAAAGCAGAAGAACCGTCACATCCCGGCCCTCTTGGCCATAGGCGGCGCGGCGATCTTTGGCGCCCTGATTTTCATGGCCAATTTCGGGTCTGCGGTTGATGATGACACCGAAACAGGCCAACCTCTGCCGGCAGCCACCGCCAATGAGGGCTAAAACCTTGTTGAGGGCGGGTGCATGCGCATCCTGCGCCAAAGGCTAAAAATTGTGAGCTTTAGTCCGCCCCGCCTTGCGATATGGCAAAAACTGTCCGATTTGCGCCGGATCAGCCGCATCCTGTGGGTCAGGGTCGCGCTGATCCTTGCGCTTTCGATCCTGGCCGCGCTGTCCGCGAAGTTTCTGGATCCATTTATTCCTCAGGGCCCCAAAGACCGCTTTGGTGCCGCGTCGACCCTCCCGATCTTGACCATTCTGGCCAACACCATGCTGGCCGTGGCAACCTTTTCACTGGGCGTCATGGTGTCATCGCATCGCACGATGGCCGAGCAAACCACGCCGCGCATTCATCGGCTGCTGATGGATGACACATCCACGCAATCCATGCTGGCCACCTTCGTGGGCGCCTTTGCCTTTGCATTGTCCTCGATCATCCTGTTTCGCGGCGGGTACTACAGCGACAGCGCCTCCGTGATTGTGTTCGGCGCGACCGTTCTGGTCGTTCTGGCAATCATTTTCTCGCTGGTGCGCTGGATCCATCAACTGTCGCGTATCGGCAGCATGGACTACGCGCTGGAACGCACGGAAGACACAGCGCGCGATGCTTTGATCGAGCTCAAGCGCTATCCCTATTTCGGGGGGCAGTGTCTTACGGATGACGCCGCACTGCCGTCTGATGCCATGCCAGTGCCCTCGCGTGTGTCCGGTTACCTGCGCAGGATTGACATGCAACGCCTTCAGAAAGCCGCGGAGGCGGCAGGCGGTATGATCTACATCACCGCCCTGCCCGGCGACCTCGTGCTCAGCGATGAGGCGATTGTTCATGTCACCGGATCCCCTGACCCCGAGCAGATCCGCGCGGCGATTGTGGTGGCGACCAACCGGTCCTACGAACAAGATCCCCGCTTTGCCATCCAAGCCATGCGAGAGACCGCCTCAAAGGCGCTGTCGCCGGGCGTCAATGATCCCGGAACTGCGGTCGAGGTTGTGGCACGGCTGCAGCGGCTTTTGTGGGACGGTCTGCAAACCAAACCCGTTCAGAACCGCCCGGTGTATGATCGCGTTTTCCTCAAATCGGTTCCAGACAGTGTTTTGATTGCGTCGGCCTTTCAGGACATCACACGCGATGGTGCGGCTTTCGTGGATGTGCTGGAAGCGATTAATGCCGCGCTGACGGCCATGGCCAATCGATGTGACAACACCGGGTCAGACCAGATCGAAGCCCTGCGCGACGCGCTGCGTCAACACGCAGACGTGGGTCTCAAGACACAAGCGGAGCGGGACCGCCTCGGGGTAAGCGACAGCTGAGAGCCTGAGTGACCGGTCAAAGCATCGTCTGACCGCGCGGAGCGGTCAAACACAAGCTATGCGATCAGGTGCCTGCCCCTTGCCGGAATGCCTCGCCCAGGGTGTCGGCCTTGACGGCGCCGCGTTCCCCCATCGGACGGTCACGGCCCACGGTCGTGTCCTGTCTGGTCTGCGCCTCCAGCTCTGCATCCAACAGCGCGCCCAGAAGCACGACAAAGGCAGAGAGCCACAACCAAGTCATCAAGATCACGACCCCGGCCAATGTGCCGAAGGTCTGGTTATACGTGCCAAAAGACTGCACATAAAGACTGAAACCAAAGCTGCCCGCGACCCACAAGATACACCCCAGCAAGGCGCCGGGGGACAGCCATTTCCAACTGGCCGGGCGGCGACTGGGCGCGTATCGATAAAGCGCTGCGATCGCGACAACCCCAAGGCCCAGCATCACCGGCCATCGCAGAACAAGCGCGGCGTCTGCCCAAGCCGCGGGGGCGCCTATGAACATCAGCGCCGCAGGAATGGCCGCAACAACGGACACCGCGAGGCTGAGGAAAACAATGACGGCAAGCGTCATAGCCATCGTGATCGCCTTGAGCGCAATAAACCCGCGCGCTTCTTCTTCGTTATAGGTCAGGTTGAGGCCCTGTATCATGCTGCCCATGGCGCGCGACGCCGACCAAAGGGCCAACGCCACCGACAGCAAGGCCGTCCATCCAAGAGAGTCGCCGCTGGCATTGGCGACCTGCGCAATCTGGGCGGTGATCAATTCTCCGGCCGCGTCCGGCAACGCAGCCAACAGGAAATCTGCACGCTCCAACAAGAGTTGAGCGTCGAAAATCAAACCAACCGTTGCCACCGCAGCGGTGATCGCGGGAAACAGGGAAAAAAGTCCGTAAAAGGCCACACCCGCTGCGACAAGGCCTATTCTGTTGCGGCTGAGCCGCGTCCAGATGCGCCAGATGATATCCAACCAACCGCGAGGCGGGATGGCGTAAGGTGCAGTAGCGCTGCGGCCGCGGGTCATATCATTCTCCTTGGATTGTCGTCACGCAAACGCACAAACCCACCGACAGGTTCCCACCCTTTTTACGCCTCGTGATGGAACGAAACGGCCGTTCGATCGTTGATGACACGAACCGGAACACTCTCGGAGAGCATGAAAATGTCAGACAACACACCCCTGAGGACCGACGCGACAGAGCGTATCGAGGACGTGACAGCTTCCATCAAACAACGGGGGGTCGCAGAGGGGCACGCCGCAGCTGGCAAGCTGCGCAAATCCACTGCGAACAAGACGGATAATCTGGCCGACGCCGTCGAGGCCGCCGCTGCGCAATTCGACGGTGACAGCCTTCAGGCACAGGCCGCGCACCATGTCGCCGACCGCATTGAAACCGTGGCCCACCGGATACGCACCACCGACCTGAACACCGCCGTGGCCGAGACCAGAGCTTTTGCCCGCCGCAATCCACTTTTGTTTTTTGGCGGGGCTGCCATGCTCGGCTTTGCAGCAACCCGATTTCTCAAGGCCAGCGAACCGCAAGACGTGACACGCGCGAACGCCGCTGACCCTTGGGCACGCACGTCAATCGATAGGGGGCAGTCTGATGGAACAGCATGATCTCAGCAACGCACCGCATCTGTTCGTCAAAACCGTGCGGCAATTCATGACTCTCATGCAGGGTGAAATGGAACTCGCCCGTGCTGAAATCTCTCGCAACCTGTCACGCGCGGGCGTCGGCATCGCCTTTCTCGCCGTGGCCGGGCTGATCGTTCTTGTGGCCCTCAACGTGCTGGCAAGTGCTTTGGTGGCCTACATCACTGCGACCGGATTGTCGGCTGGACTGGCGGCGTTGATGGTAGGTGGCGGACTGATTGTGGTGGCCACTGTGTTTGGTCTGGCGGGCAAACAGCGGCTGAGCGGTGACGCATTGGCCCCAACACGCACCACCGAGAACCTCAAACGCGACATCGCGAAGCTGAAGGAAACAACGCATGCGTGACCTCGACACACTCGAAACCCGCGTGGCGCGAGACCGCGCTGATTTGGTGCAATCCCTTGATGCCTTGTCCGCCACGGTCGCGCCTCAGCGCATTGCCACCGAAGTCAGCCAGACCGCCAGCAGCTATGGCGGGGAAATCGGCCGTCAGGCATGGGCGGCCGCGCGGCAGAACCCTGCGGCTTTCGCTCTGGTCGGGACGGGGCTTGCGCTTTTGGTGTCCGGTGCCGGAAAGCGGAGGGTACAGGATGATAGCCCGGCCCCTTCTCCTGTCGCGTCAGGGGATACTTTTGAGGGGTTTGACGAGCGCGTGGCCAAGGCACATGAGAAGAAAAGACAGGATATGACCGGCACGAGCACGGAAATTCACGACGCCGCACGTTTGCGGTCAAGTCTGGAACGGGGTCTGGACAAACTGCCCGCTGCTGCACGGTCGCGCGTGATACGCGCACGCCGTGCCGCCTTGCAGGCGCAGGAAAAGCTTGAGGCGACGGCAAAGGCAACAGCCCGCAAGACCGGCACGCTTGCCCATCAACAGCCGCTCGTCGTTGGCGCCGTTGCATTGGGCCTGGGCGCGCTGGTGGGCTCTTTACTCCCTGGCACGCGCAAGGAAGACGACCTTCTGGGTGCACGGCGCGACGCGCTTATGCAGGATGCCGAGACCGCGCTCAGAGCGGAAATGGACCACCTGCGGCGCACCGCCCAAACCAGTTTGGACAAGGGGATGAACGCGGCGGAAGCCGGTTAGAGTATCATCGTCAGAACAAACGCAATCGAGGGGTGGCCGTCAGCCGCCCCTCTTTCGTTGCGTGACGCGTCAGCGCAAAGACAGCAAACCCGCTCAGGCGATTTCGTTCGCCACCGCACCGGTCTGATCCCGCTCCCGGCGATAGGCCATAGCGGCCTCGGTCAACGCCGCAAAGATCGCGCGTTGGCGTTTGGCATAAAACAGATGCTCAGGATGCCACTGCACCCCCAGCGCAAAGGGATCGCGCGTGCGTTCCACCGCCTGGATCATGCCGAAATCATCCTGCGCTGCCACGCGGAGCCCGTCGCCAAGTGTCTTCACCGCCTGCGTGTGCAGCGCATTGACCAACATGGGCGCGGGCCCGCAGATACGCGTCAGCAGGCTGGTCCCCGCCAGATGCACCCTGCGCTTGGGCAAAACCGTCTTTATCGGCCTCCCGGCTTGCGCACTGTCCCAAGCGGTTTGGTCCAACGTGCCACCCAGCGCGACATTCAGCATCTGCGCGCCGCGACAAATTCCCAGAACGGGTATGCCCTGCTCACAGGCCCTTTGTGCAAGGTGATGTTCAAATGCATCGCGATCAGGATCCAACCGGACCGACAGACCTAGTTTACCGCCATAAAGTTCCGGACCGATGTCGTCGCCGCCACCGATGATCACACCGTCTACGGCGCCAAGGTCATGGGCACGCTTCACATCCCAGCGCACCGCCCGCGCGCCGGCAAGCCACAGGTTGAACTGAACCAATGGAAAGATGCGCCATCCTGACCGCAGCGACGCGGTAACACCGATGATAGGCCGGGTCATGAAAGATGCGCCTTGAGCAACGCATCGGTGCGCGCCGCAGCCTCCTCCGTTTGCCTTGACTGTCCATTATCGTGGTCTTGCAGCCACTGCTTTTGCAACGCCTCAAGCGTCCGGGGATCGTGGGCCACCCGTTCGATCAACCGCCACATGTTCCAGGCTTCCAAAAGCGACCAACCGCGCTCACCCATGCGGCTGTCCGGCAAACGAAAATGAAAGCTGGGGCGTGGTTTCGTCGCCGTATCATCTGGAAACGCCACCTCAAAAGCGCGGGGATCGGCCTCCTTGAACAATGGAAAGAGATCGAGCGCGTAGTTGCGCGACGGTGTATGATGGGCCGCCAGTTCCATGATGTGCGCCATGTTGCCGGGACGGTTTTCCACCAATTGGCGCGTGAACGCGTCCGGCCAGGCCTTGATGAACGGCAGGATCCGACGTGTCAGGTCAACGGGGAAGGCGTGGCGCAAAAACGGATCAAGCACCGCAAAGGCCCTGATGGTCCTGAGGGTGAACGGGTCGTCGATGCCCGTTACCTCGGCATTGAGATGCACACCAAACCCGTAAAGTGCGCCGTCCTGAGAGCCCTTCGCGCCATCCTGCTCTAGGGTCTTCAACGCGTTGGAGAGGGTCACGACCTGCTCAAACGACAGGGGTGCGGTTACGATTTCCGCTGGCACGACCTTG
>JBCBWJ010000096.1:0-8096 GCA_039817165.1 Pseudomonadota bacterium
CCGAAAAAGGCCCGCTATAGGTGGAATATGAAAAAGCTGTTTGCAGTGGCCCTTGTGGCTGTGACCCTTGCGGGATGTGCGACCATTGACGGCGTGGGCCGCGATATATCTGGCGCGGCGCGTGGGGTTCAAGGCTGGTTCTGATCCGGCTTTGACCAAAGGGGCAATCGCCTCTTTTCATAAAACCGTTACACCTCTGCGACACCACGCAGGGCGTAGGCATTCCTGTTCTCTGAACTGGCAATTCTGCCCGTTCGATCCTTTTGGAAGGCATTTCGAAACCGTGGAAACGGGCGTGTCGAAATCCATGCTGGACCGGATCGGGCGCGCTTAGCCCTATGTGCGCCTATGGCTGCAAGGCGCGTTCGGTGACCACCATCACGCTTTCGGCCCCTGCCCCGCGCAGTGCGCGCGCCAGTTTGACCAGCTCTTGGGCGGGCAGATCGCGGTCCGGCACCAGCCGCACGGTTTTGCGCTCTTCCTCGGTCCGAGTGGCCAGAAACGCGTCGATCCCGGCGATGTCTTCACCGCGATAGCTCAGCCGCCCGTCGGGATGCACCACAAGCGTGTCAGGCGGCAACGCCCCTTCCAGATCCGCCGTGCGCACCAGATCGAGATCGCCGTCCAACGGTCGCGACAGCGTGCCTGCGACCAGAAAGAAGATCAGCATCAGGAACACGATGTTGATGAGCGCGATCGTGGGCTCTTTGCGGCGAGAGGGGGTCCGTCTGCGCATCAGCTGCCCAACACCGTCACGCGGAGCCCGGCCACCGGGCGCAAGGCCACCAGAAGGTCGGTCAGACGCTGCGAGGTCACGGCGTCTTGCAGGCTTATGAGCACTGGTAGCGTGTCGGCATCCTCTGCACGCAGTTCCTCGAAGGCCTGAGGCAATTGGGCCAGCTCATAGGTGGTGCCGTTGAGGCTCACTTCCGCCTGGCTCAGGCGCAGGAAGGTGGGGCGCGTGTCGGACGGCTCGCTCGACCGGCTTGTGGCGGCGGCGGCAAGCTCGACCTCGGAGAAGCGCGAAAAGGTCGAGGACAGCATGAAAAACAGCAGCAGCAGGAAGATCACGTCGATGAGCGAGGTCATCGAGAGCGATCTGCGCTGGCGGGTCTTACGCAGGGCCATAGGCGGCCCCTTGGGGCATCTGTGCGGCGCGCTGGCCTTGGGGGTAGAGGATTGTGGCAATCGCGCGCTCTGCAAAGACGCGGTCCTTGTCCATGCGGCTTTCAAACCAGCTGTGGACGACGGATGTGGGCATCGCCACGGCCAGCCCCACGGCTGTGGTCAACAGCGCGACCCAGATGCCACCGGCGAGCAGCGAAGGATCCACCTGCGCGCCGGCCTCTTGCATGGATTGAAACGCCTCGATCATGCCAAGAACGGTGCCGAAGAGGCCCAGGAGCGGTGCAATCTGGGCCACGGAATCCAACAGGCGCATGCCGCGTTCGAGCTTGGCAAAGCGGCTTTCGGCCTCTGCTTCGAGGCGGGTCTGATCCTGAGCCTCGGAAAGAAGCGCCATATCGACCACCGGGGCGAGATAGCTTTTGGAGGCCGATAGCGCGAGGCGCGCGCCCGCGCGGTCGCCCACGTCCCACGCCTCCACCGCTTGGGTCAGCGCCTTGTGCCGTCCGACGCCTGCTGCGGAAAACTGCCACATCTTGTAGAAGATCACGGCCGTGGTCATCACGCCGATGGCGATCAGGAGCATGACAACCGGGCCACCGAGGGCGGCCACGCGGCCAAGCAGGTCTATGAGCGCGCTCATCCGATCACCTCAATCTCGGTGCGGGTGGACAGGTTGAGATCCGTGTCACAGGCCCCATCCGCCAGCCCTGCCGCGTTGCAGGTGTGCGCGCCATTGATCAGGATCCGGCCCAGATTGGCGCAGGTCATGCCCGGGACAGAAAACTGTCGCACCCGGGGGCGGCCTGCGGGCAATGTGCCGAAATCAAAGAGGGTGAGCCGGTCCACCTGCCCCGCGCTGTTAAAAAGCACGGTTTCGTAGACTGCCTTTTCGATGTCGACGTCGTGGCCGTTTTGGATCATGAAGGTGAGGGCGCAGCTGGTGTCGCCGGGCTTGATGGTGTTAAGCTCTATCGAGACCGTTTTAGGGGCGGCGTCCTCTGCCGAGGCGGCCACGGGGGCCAGGGCGCAGGCCAGAGCGCAGGACAGAGCGCAGGCCCAGATTTTCAGCATGGTTTTCACGTCTTACTCCCTTCGGTCCGGATTGGGCGCATAGGGTGTACTTGTGAAGCCTGCGCGCCCTGCGTCAAGGCAAATCCTCGTGCACGGGACTTACGCGGGACTTACGCGGGGCTTAGCGGGCGTTGAAGACGAATAGCACCTCACCCTGAAGGCGGTATCCGTTGATCAGGTCTTTGGCGGCATCAGAGGTCAGCCAGGTCTCAAGCCGGGGTGTCAGATCGGCTTTGACATGAGGATGGCGCGCGGGGTTTATGGGGATCAGGCTGTATTGATTGAAAAGCGCCGGATCGCCCTCAAAAAGCAGCGTCAGATCGCCGGGGTTGCGGAAATTGAGCCAAGAGGCGCGATCGCTGAGGATGTAGGCGGAGAGGCCCGAGGCGGTGTTGAGCGCGGCCCCCATGCCTGCGCCCACGGATTTGTACCATGCACCCTCGGGCGTGATGCCGGTGTCCTGCCAAAGCCGCATCTCGGTCTTGTGGGTGCCGCTGTCATCGCCGCGACTGACAAACTCGGACCCGGTGTCTGCGATCTGGGTCAGGGCCTGGGCGGCGGTGGTGGCCTCGGTGAGGCGGGCGACATCAGCTTTGGGTCCCAGAATTATGAAATCATTGTACATTATCTCTCGGCGGTGCGTGCCGTACCCGTCGGCGACAAAGCGTTCCTCGGCGGGTTTGGCATGAACAAGGATCGCATCCACGTCCCCTGCCCGACCCAGTTTCAGCGCTTGGCCCGTGCCCACGACCAGAAGCTGCAGGTCGATCCCGGTGTCGGCTTTGATCTGCGGCAAGAGGATGTCGGCGAGGCCTGAATTGTGAAACGAGGTGGTGACGGCCAGGCGCAGGGTGTCTGCGGCCGCCGCGCTGCCCCAGAGGAGCAGGCTGATCAGCACTAGGATTTTCATTCGACGATGTCTCCGCGCAAGAAGGCCGCGGCCTCGGGCGTTTGGGGGCCTGCGAAAAAGGCGGTGGCGGGGCTGCGTTCGTGGACTTGGCCGTGGAGCATGAACACGACCTCATCGGCCAGACGGCGGGCTTGTCCCAGATCATGGGTCGAGAGGATGAGCCGTGTGCCCTCCGACAGCACGGCTTTGAGGATCTCTTCGATCTCTCGGGTCGCGCGGCCATCGAGCGCGGCGCAGGGTTCATCCAAAAAGAGGAGCCGGGGCGCGCCGATCATGGCGCGGGCGAGCGCAAGTTTTTGCTGCTCTCCGCCCGAAAGCGACCGCGCGGGGCGGTCGAGCATCCCATCAATGCCCACCTTTTCGGCCCAGGTTTTCGCCTGCATCAGGGCGGTTTTGCGCGCGGTTCCCCGGACCAGCAGCGGATAGGCGATGTTGTCGAGGACCGAGCGGCGCAGCATGACGGGGCGTTGAAACACGAAAGCTTGGCCGGCGCGGGCCTCGTCCACCGGCACGGACCACGCGATGGAACCCGCCGTCAAACGGTTGGTCCCGTGCAGCATCGCCAGAAGCGAGGTTTTGCCCGATCCATTGGGGCCCACGACCACCGTGATGCCTTGCCCCGACAGATCCAGATCCACAGGGCCCACAAGGCGCACCCCGCGGCGGGCGGAGGTGGCGGCGGTGACGCGCAAGGGGAACATATCGCTCACCACCGGCCCTCCACCTCTGTGCGGCTGAGCGCGTGCATGGCGAGGTTGACGGCAATCGCGAGACCAATGAGGACAAAGCCCAAACCCAAGGCGAGGGCGAAATCCCCTTTGCCCGTCTCAAGGGCGATGGCGGTGGTGAGCACGCGCGTGGCGTGATCGATGTTGCCACCCACGATCATGATCGCGCCCACCTCGCCTATGGCGCGGCCAAACCCGGCAAGTGAGGCGGTCAGAAGGGCGCGGCGCGCATCCCACAGCAAGGTGCGCATTTTCTGCGATTGGCTGACGTTGAGCGAGATCAGCAGGTCGTGGTAATCCGTCCACAGCTCGCGCAGGGATTGATGCGCGATGGAGGCGATGAGCGGCACGATGATGATCACCTGCGCGATGATCATGGCGGTGGGCGTAAAGAGCAATCCGAACACGCCGAACGGGCCGGAGCGCGACAAGAGCACGTAGACGATGAGGCCGACAACCACGGGCGGCAGGCCCATGAGCGCGTTGAGAAGTGCGATCACGGCGCGGCGCCAGCGGAACCGGCGCACGGCGAGGACGGCGGCCAGAGGCAGGGCAATGGCAGAGGCGATCACCAACGCGGTCAGCGTCACCTGCAGCGAGCGCAGTGTGATCTCCAGAAGATCTGCGTCAAACGTGATGACGAGCCAGAACGCCTGTGCCAGCCCGCCCCAAAGATCACCCATACGTCTCGGCGCCCCTTGCCGTGAAAAGCGCCTGAACGACGCGCTTCAGCCTGTTGAAATCATGGACGAGTTTACCCTTATCGCAAGACAGATGCAGCAAGGAAATGCGAGCACTACGACGCCGTTTCAAGGGCGCCCGCCAGACCGAAATAACGCGGCAGAATACCCGCGAGCGTGCGAAACACGATCCGGGCCGCCTGAGCGCGATCAAAATCCTTGGGGTGCAAAAGATAATCGACCCACAGACCTTCCATCATCGCCACCAAGCCTGTCGTCATGTCCTGTGCCGCGAGTTTTGGATCGGTCTCGCCCAACTGGGTGAAGATCTCCTCGAAGGCCTGCTCGAAATAGGTGCGCAGACGCGTGTCGCGTGTGTCGCTGTAGGGGGCAAGCATCGGAAAAGCGCGGGTTGCGCCCTGAAACTCATGGGTCGTTCGGACGATATTTTCATTGAGACCCTCTTCGCTCAGGTCGCACAAGATCAAGGCCTCTATGCGGAATTGAGGGCCGGGCTTGGCGCGTTCAAGATGATGGCCTAACCTTTTGTGATACCTGTCAGAGGAAAAAGCGGCGGCGGCGACGAGCAAGTTCTCCTTACCTTGAAAATGCAAGTGAATCATCCCTCGCGACAGCCCTGCTCGGCTGATGATTTCGCTAACCGACGTGCGGATCAGGCCAATCTCTGCAATGGAGTCCAGCGTGGCATCGATCAGGGTTTGCCGACTGGCCTGACGCGGCGGCAGGTCGCCTTCACCCTCGCCATCTGTCCGATCCGATTTGGCATCGTTCAATTCGCCCATGACACAGAGCCTAACACGGAGCAGCGTTGACAGAACCCCTGTTTCACTGGCAAAAATGGACAATCGTCCATTTTTGCCATCCGAAGTTTCCAATATGCGCAATCTGGGCCAAGGTGGACCAAAGGTCTGAGGCGACCCTCGCAAGTCGCCTTGGATCATGTGATTGAAGCAATAATCGGTCAGATTTCGAAACAGGAGACGTCGCAATGAAAGATGCAGACAAGTCATTCGACTGGCTTACCGAGAATGTGGATCAGCTTCTCAGTCACCACCGCGCGGGACATGCGTTGGCGCGCGGCTTTTACACCTCAAGCGCGATCTATGAAGAAGACATCAAAACCTATTGGAATCAAACGTGGATTTGGGTTGGGCATGTGTGTCAATTGCCCAAAAATGGCAGCTTTTTCAGGTTCGATTACGGGCCGGAATCCCTGATCATTGCGCGCGACCGCAAAGGCGAGGTTGGCGCGTTCATCAATGTGTGTCGGCATCGCGGCGCGCGGGTTTGCACCGAGGCGGTGGGCCGCACGCATTCCTTTTCGTGCCCCTATCACGCCTGGGTTTACGAGTTGAACGGGGACTTGCGCGCCGCACGCGAGATGGACGAGGGGTTTGACCGGGCCAGTCACGGGCTGTTGAAGGCGCATATCCGTATTTTGGAAGGGCTGATTTTTGTTTCGACCGCGGAAGCCCCGCCTGAAATTGACACCGTCCTTGACGAGCTGACACCGCGGATCAAACCGTTCGGGCTGGAGCGGCTCCGAATTGCGCATGAGGCGTCTTATCCGGTGCCGGCCAACTGGAAGCTGGCGGTTGAAAATTACTTTGAATGCTATCACTGCGGGCCGGCGCATCTGGATTATTCGCAGTCCCACAGTCTGAAGGATCCCGCTTCCATGACGCCGGAGTTGATGGGCGCTATGGGTGAGGCGTGTGTGGCGGCGGGGCTTGAGCCTGAGGTCCATTTCATGCGCACGGCGGACACCGCACCCCGTGGGATTGAGGCCTATACCGGGCGTTATCCGCTGTATCCGGGCTATAAGACCGGCAGTGAAAGCGGGGATTTGGTGGCGCCGTTGCTGGGGGATTTGAAGGCGCCGTTCAACGGGGCGCATGATTTGCAGCTTGGCGTTCTGAACAATCTGTTGATTTATTCCGATCACGTGGTTGGATATCGGTTTGTGCCGCGGGGCATCCAGGAGACGGACATCCAGATGGTGTGGTATGTGCGCGAGGACGCGGTCGAGGGGGAGGATTACGATCTCGAGGCGCTGACCTGGCTTTGGCATGTGACCACGCTGGATGATGAGCGGATCATTCGGGTGAACCAGGAGGGGGTGAATTCCTATCATTTCCGACCTGGGCCCTTGTCGCAGATGGAAGAGTTCATGCATGGGTTTTATGACAGTTATCTGGGCATGTTGCGGCGGGCGCGGGCCTGACACGCGTGTGATCGGACTTGTCATCGGGCCATTACAGTTCTGACGCAGGGTGCGCGGACGACAATGAAGGAGACATCATGAGCAGCTTGGCCTTTGAGCGCCCCGGACGGTTTTGGCGCGGCAATCTTCACACCCATTCCGACCTCTCTGACGGTGTTCTGACGCCTCAAGAGGTGTGCCGTCGGTACCGCGCGGAGGGGTATGATTTTATCTCGCTCACGGATCACATGATCGGGCATTATGGCTATCCGATTGCCGACACGCGCGCGTTTCAAGGCGATGGGTTCATGACGATCCCAGGGGCGGAGCTGCATTCGGGGGCCATGCAGAACGGCGAGCTGTGGCACATTTTGGCCGTTGGACTGCCCTATGATTTCGAGCCTGCGCATGCGCCGGATTTTTCCGCCCGTGAGGATCAGGAAAGCGGGGCGGCGTTGGCGGCGCGGGCCCGGGAAGCCGGGGCGTTTGTGGCAATTGCCCATCCTGAGTGGTCTGGCCTGACCACGGCAGATGCGCGCACGATTGAGGCGGCTCATGCGGTGGAGGTCTACAACCACGGCTGCGCGATGGGGTGCGACCGGCCGCACGGGTTTTACACCTTGGATCAATTGCTGAGCGAGGGGCGGGAGCTGACGCTGTGTGCCACGGATGATGCGCATTTTTCGGAACCCGATCACTTTGGCGGGTGGGTGATGGTCAAGGCGGAGGAGAACGATCCGGAGGCTTTGGTCGCGGCGCTGAAGGACGGGGCGTATTATGCCTCCACCGGGCCGGAAATCCACGGCGTGCATTGGGAAGAGGATGCGGTGGTCGTGGAATCCACGGCGGCCACGGCGGTGATCGTGCAAGGGCATGGGTCCGCGGCGCGGGCCGAACATGGGTTGTCTATGACGTGCACGCGCGTGGCCTATGACCGGGTGGGCCGCTCGCCTTGGATGCGGGTCACGGTGGTGGATGCGGCGGGTCGGCGGGCGTGGAGCCAGCCTGTGGTCCGGGCATGAAGGTGGGGTGAAACCCCACCCTACGGTTTATTCGGCGGCGATGCTGTCTTCTACCTTTTCCACGCGCACGGCAGAGAACTTGAATTCGGGGATTTTGCCGTAAGGGTCAATCGCCGGGTTGGTCAGGATGTTCGCGGCCGCCTCCACAAAGGCAAAGGGCAGGAACACCATGTCGGGGGACACGGCGCGGTCTGCGCGGGCCATGATGTCAATCGTGCCACGCTTGGTCGTCAGCCGCACGGTGCCGCCCGGTTCCACGCCCATTTGGCGCAACGTGGACGGGTGCAAAGAGCAATTCGCCTCAGGTTCCACCGCGTCGAGCACGCTGGCCCG
>JBCBWJ010000097.1:0-8060 GCA_039817165.1 Pseudomonadota bacterium
TTGGATCGGACCGACCCCGCCGAACAGATCGCGGACATGTGCCGCGAAATCGGGGGAGACAGCCATTACATGCCGTCGAACTTGATCGACTCGCCGCACCCGCAGCTTTCCGAGACGTTCGGGTTGTTGAAGACGAAGCCGCTTTCCAGCAACGAGGTCTGGTAATCGATCTCGGTACCGATCAGGAACATCTGTGCCATGGGCGCGATCATCACCCGTGCACCGTCTTGTTCGACCACCTCATCCATGGGGTCGACCTCGGCCACGTAATCCATCGTGTATTCCATGCCCGCGCAGCCGCCTTTTTTGACGCCAATGCGCAGGCCTTTGGTCTCGCCCTGCGACATAAGCTTGGCGATTTGTGCGGCCGCGGTGTCGGTGATGGTCACCGCCTGTTTTCCGGGAATGGCAAACATCACATGAACCCCAGTTCCAGTTTGGCCTCGTCCGACATCATGTCCATGCCCCAGGGTGGCTCCCAGGTGAGATCGACATCCACCTGCTTCACCCCCGGCAAGGGCTCAACCGCCTCTGCGACCCAGCCGGGCATCTCGCCGGCCACGGGGCAGCCGGGCGCTGTCAATGTCATGATCACCGACACCGCGTTCTCCGCGTCAATCCCGATTGTGTAGATCAGGCCCAGATCATAGATATTCACAGGAATTTCAGGGTCATAGACCGAACGGATCGCCTCGACCACCTGCTCATAGAGCGGATGATCCACGTCTGACGGCGCGATCAGGTACTCACCTTCGTCTGGGCTCACAGTGTCGGGCATCGAAAATCCATTCCTTACGGTTTTCATCATATATGTAATCCAACGCCACCCGTCTAGAGCAGGTGATCACACAGATGATTTGCGCCGCCGTATGGGCACAGGCCGCACACGGGCCTCTATTGTCTCATAAAGCTTGCCCACGATGTTTTTGCCTGTCGAGGTCTCGATCCCCTCAAACCCCGGGGAGGAGTTCACCTCCAGGACCTTGGGGCCTGCATCAGAGCGCAAAAGATCCACCCCCGCCATGTTAAGGTCAAACGCCTTGGCCGCGCGAATGGCGGTGTCGCGCTCTTCTTTGCTGATGCGCACCGATTTGGCCGACCCGCCGCGATGAAGGTTGGAGCGGAAATCGCCCTCGGCGCCCGTGCGCTTCATTGAGGCCACGACCTTGCCCCCGATCACCAAACAGCGAATGTCCTCTCCTGCGGCTTCTTTGACGAAATCCTGCACAAGAAAGCTGGCCTTGAGCCCGCGGAACGCATCGACCACCGATTCCGCCGCCTTTTTCGTCTCCGCCAGCACCACGCCCTTGCCTTGCGTGCTCTCCAAAAGCTTCACAATCAAGGGCGCCGTGCCCACCAGCCCGATGATATTGGCGTTGTCGCGCGGCGAGGACGCAAACGCGGTGTTGGGCATGTTGATGCGCGCACGCGCCATCAGCTGATGGGCATAAAGCTTGTCCCGGCTGGCCGTGATCCCCGCCGCGCCGTTCACGCAATAGGTGCCGATGGTCTCAAACTGACGGATGATCGCCGCCCCATAGGAGGTCACAGAGGCCCCGATGCGCGGGATCACCGCGTCATAGCGTGGCAGGCGTTTGCCGTCATAATGCACCTCGGGTGCGAGCGCGTTGATCGCCATGTAGCACCGCGTGGTGTTGATCACCTCAACGGTGTGCCCGCGCGCCTCGCCCTCTTCGACCAAGCGCCGGGTGGAGTAATTGTCTTCGCGGCTGAGCACGCAAATGCGCAGATCGCGCCGCGGGGCGGCCTCTCGCATGCGGGACGTGGAATAAACATCATAGGTCAGTTCCGGTTGCTGAAACCGTTCGGTGGCCACAATGGAAATGGTATCGCGCAGCGCCGTGCGCCCGATCAGCATGCGCGATGTCATGGTCGAGCGATCCGTCAGCGTGATCTCGATGGGCCAGGCCTCCCCACCCACTTCGATGGCGGACGCGATCACGCAGCGCAGCTCTTTTTCCCCGTTCGAGGACACGACCTCTCGCCGGTCAACCAGCGAGGCCGAGCAGGGAATGCGAAACTCTTCGCGGCCCGGAATGGGGTGCACGTTGAACCGCACCTTGGGCTTGGTCTGGGATCCGAACACCTCAATGTCGGAGGCATGCAGCGCGGACGTGCGGGCGCCCGTGTCCACCTTTGCCTTGAGGGCGGGCACGCCCAGATCCGGCAACCCCACCCATTCTTCCCAGCCAAATTGCATTTGCGGGCCCTGATCGTCTGCCATGGTGCTGCCTGTCCTCCGGTTGCGCCCGTCCATGATGACGTTCGCACAGACGATTGCAACCGTGGGGTCTGCTGGCCCTAAACAGGGTCAGCTTACTTGTTGATGTCGTCATGCACCACGCGGGTCTGGTCATCTGCCGGTT
Source organism: Pseudomonadota bacterium (assembly GCA_039817165.1). Taxonomy (GTDB): domain Bacteria; phylum Pseudomonadota; class Alphaproteobacteria; order Rhodobacterales; family Rhodobacteraceae; genus Roseovarius. The sequence goes on from JBCBWJ010000097.1 coordinate 2,388, forward strand.
TGAACACCCGCCGCAGCACGATCCAGCTGATCAAGGACACCGCCGCGAAGATGGCCAGCGACGGCGTCAGGCCAAGATCTCCAAAGATCCCCACGATCACCGCCATCACGGCCGCGCCCAGGGCAATCCCCAAAAAGACAAAGCCCGGTGCCAGCGTCTCGAAGATGGCAAGCCCGAGGGCCGCACAAGCCCACACCCACCACAGGGTCCACAGCTCAGTCATCATGGCTTTCCTTTCAGCATCTTGAACGCGTCGCCGAAGGCTTCAAGCGCGTTGGCGGGCACGACGATGGTCTGCGATGAGGGCCCGGCCCCCAGCGTTGTCAGCGATTCCACCTGTTTGAGCGCCACCTGATACTGCGCCGCCTCAAGCCCGTTTTCCGCGATCGCCTTGGCCACAACCCCCGTGGCATAGGCTTCGGCATCGGCCTCAACCCGGCGCGCGAGGGCGGCTTGTTCGGCGGCATAAAGCTCCGCTTCCGCCTGCAGCTGAATGGCCTGTTTCTGACCTTCGGCTTCCGTCACCTGCGCCCGGCGCGCCCGCTCTGCATTGAGCTGTTGCAGCATGGCGTCGCGCGTCGCCTGATCAAGGTTCACATCCAGGATCTCCGCACGGGTGACTTCAATGCCCCAATCATCCACCGCATCTTCGACAAAATTCTTGATCGTGGAAATCAGCCGCGCGCGGTTGGCCTGCACGTCATCCAGGTCCATCTTGCCGATCTCTGCGCGGACAATCCCCGCCACCGTGGTGGCAATCGCGGCATCGACATCGCGAATACGGTAAACTGTCTTTTCCGGCTCGGTGATGCGGTAGAAAACGGATGTATCCACCTGCACCAACACGTTGTCTTTGGTGATGGCATCCTGGCTCGCCGTGGGCAATTGGCGCTCCAGAACGGAGATTTTATGGGCCACAACGTCCAGAAACGGCACGATCAAATTGATCCCCGGCCCCAGAACCGAGCGCAGCCGGCCAAACCGCTCGACCACATGCTGCTCTGATTGAGGTACGATCTTCACCCCTTTGAAAATAATCACGAAAACGAGGATCGCGATCAGGATAAATATCAAATTCGTAGACAGGAAAGCTTGTATTTGCTCTTCCATTCAGGTCCCTCCAATTATTGTATGCATTAGTATACATATGGGCTTTCACGCAGCACTTTGCAAGTTATGCCCATCCGAACTAAGGAATGGCAAACCGCTTGGCTTGGGATGAAGGTGTGCAATTTTCGTTTGAATTGAAGGCCCGGGACGGGGCTGCGCGTCTCGGTGTGATCAAGACGCCACGCGGCGAGATCCAAACGCCCGCCTTTATGCCCGTCGGCACCGCCGGCACCGTGAAGGCGATGTTGCCTGAAAATGTCGCTGCCACGGGGGCCGATATCGTGCTGGGCAACACCTATCACCTGATGCTGCGCCCAGGCGCTGAGCGGGTGGCACGTCTGGGTGGTTTGCACACATTCATGAACTGGGACCGGCCCATTCTGACCGACAGCGGCGGGTTTCAGGTCATGAGCCTCGCGGCTCTGCGCAAACTCACCGAAGACGGCGTGACCTTCAAATCTCACATCGACGGCTCGCAGCACACGCTCAGCCCCGAACGGTCAATGGAGATCCAGAAACTCTTGGGCTCTGACATCGTGATGTGCTTTGACGAATGCCCCGCCCTGCCCGCCTCGGACGCTGAGGTCGCCGAGAGCATGCAGCTTTCCATGCGGTGGGCCGAGCGCTCCAAGCAGGCGTTCGGCGACAGGCCCGGCCACGCCCTCTTCGGCATCCAACAAGGGGGCGTCACCCAAGACCTGCGCGCCGAAAGCGCCGAGGCGCTCATTGAAATCGGCTTTGACGGCTATGCCATCGGCGGGCTTGCCGTGGGCGAAGGCCAAGAGGCGATGTTCGGCGTGCTGGATTATGCGCCCGATATGATGCCTGTGGACAAGCCCCGCTACCTGATGGGCGTGGGCAAACCCGATGACATCGTGGGCGCGGTCAAACGCGGCGTGGACATGATGGATTGCGTGCTGCCCACGCGCTCTGGGCGCACCGGTCAGGCCTTCACGCGGCGCGGGGTCGTCAACATCAAGAACGCCCGCCACGCCGACGATCCCAGACCCCTCGACGAAGAGTGCACCTGCCCTGCCTGCACGCAATTCTCGCGCGCCTATCTGCACCATGTGTATCGCAGCAACGAGATGATCGCGGGCATGCTTCTGAGCTGGCACAACGTGCATTATTACCAACAAATCATGGGGGAAATGCGCGCCGCCATCGCCGCCGGCACCTTCGCCGATTGGGAGGCCGCGTTCCACGCCCAGCGCGCCCAAGGCGACATCGAGCCCATCTGACACGAAAAAACCCGCGCCAAACCAGCGCGGGTTTCTCAAGATCTGGACGGCAGATTTTATTCGCCGTTCACACCCGTTTGCGTGTCATTGCCGACATCGGGCAGCGCGCTGTCGCCATTGTCGAGCCCCAACGCGTCGCTCACGGCATCTACGGTATCCTCGGTTGCATCGCTGACCGCACCGGCCGCATCATTTGCAACATCACCTGTGGCCTCCGCCGCGTCCGAGGCTGTATCGGCCGCAGCGTCTGCGGTGTCATCAGCTGAACCAAGCGCATCACCCACCGCATCGCTGACAGCATCCACTGCATCGCTGGCAGCATCTGTCGCGGCTTCTGTGGCGTCGCCAACTGCTTCCTGCGCGCCTTCGACGGCGCCTTCCACTGCCTCAGTTGCCTGATCAACAGCATTTTCCACAGCGTTTTGAACGTCTTCTACCGTTCCCTCCACCGCGTCTTCGGTCGCCTCTTGCGCTTCGTTGGCCTCTTCCTCGACCGCTTCCGCAGCGTCTTCCACTTCTTCGGCAGCCTCATTCACCTCGGGTGCGAGATCGTCATCCTGACCGGTCCAAACGAAGTAACCTCCGCCAATCACGACCACCGCAATTAAGATCCAAAGCAGATTTTTCATATTCGCCCCCTTTGATATTTGGCGTTGCGCAGCGCGGCTGCGCGGTTCGACAACGACTGTGTGCCATGGCGCACGGATGTGAAAGCACCAAGCCCGAAATCGACACGGATCGGCCCAGAATCGCTGATATTGTCGCTTGAAGAACGCCCGAGGCGGGTTTAGGTTCCCGACCTTATAGACAAACAGCTCGTAGGAGAAACAGCCATAGCTCGCAGACCACACAACGCGCCGCCGCAACGGGATACTGGACCGCGCGTAAACGACCGCATTCGCGGCTCAGACATCCGCCTCATCGGCGCAGAGGGCGAAAATATCGGCGTTGTCAGCCCTGAACGCGGAATGGAACTGGCCGAAGCGGCCGAACTGGACCTTGTGGAAATATCCCCCAACGCGTCCCCGCCTGTCTGCAAAATCATGGACTATGGCAAGTTCAAGTACGAGCAGCAAAAGCGCGAGTCCGAGGCGCGAAAGAAGCAAAAAATCATTGAAGTCAAAGAGGTAAAGTTCCGTCCCAACACGGACACCCATGACTACGACGTGAAAATGCGCAACGTGACCCGGTTTTTGGAAAACGGCGACAAGGTGAAGGTGACCCTGCGATTTCGCGGCCGTGAAATGGCCCACCAGGATTTGGGCCGTGAACTTCTACACCGGGTGGCCGATGACATCGAAGGCCTGGGCAAGGTTGAAAATATGCCCAAGATGGAAGGCCGCCAGATGATCATGATCATCGCACCAGCCGGAAAATAACGCAGCACTGACATCAGCAATTTGACATAAACCCCAGGTCTGCATGGCAGCGTAATGCAGGACCAAAATGCGTGTCTGTATCGCGTCGGTATTACGTCGGTATTGCGTCGGTATCATTTCGCGACATCCGTTATTGAGACCGATCATCTCAAAGACCGCTCGGCGCGAACCGGGCCCGTTTCTTTTGGGTGCGAAAAACTTGCTATCGGGACGAATCGCGTCACTATCGTGGAAATGAGTAGGCCCACAAAGGGTCCAATTGGGGGAGAGCGAGCATGAGATTTCACGGGCTTTGGGCACTGACGGCGCTCAGCGTTTTGTCTGCGACCGCCGCCACGGCAGAGCGTGGCGCAGACGGTCAGGTCAACATCATCTACTGGCAAGCGCCCTCTATGCTGAACCCCTACCTGTCGGGCGGGCTCAAGGAAATGGAAGTGGCCAGCCTCGTGCTCGAACCCTTGGCGCGCTATGACGAGACGGGAACAATTGTGCCCTGGCTGGTGAACGAGGTGCCCACCCTTGAAAACGGCGGTGTTGCGGCGGATCAGACCTCGATCACCTGGGTTCTGAGCGAGGGCATCCTGTGGTCCGATGGCACGCCGCTCACCTCGGGGGACGTGAAGTTTTCTTGGGAGTATTGCACCGCCGAGGGCGGCGGTTGTGCCAAGATTGACAAGTACAAAGGCATCAGCGCGATAGAAACCCCCGACGATCACACCGTGATTGTCCGATTTGATGGCCCAAAGCCGTTTCCCTACGATGCTTTCGTAGGTGCCACAGCGCCGATCTTGCAGGCCGCGCAATTTGCCGAGTGCCTGGGCCCCCGCGCTCCGGAATGCGCGGCAGAGAACTTTGCCCCCATCGGCACCGGCCCGTTCGTGGTCGAAGAGTTCCGCCCCAATGACGTGGCCGTGTTCGCGGCCAATCCAAATTACCGCGACCCCGCCAAGCCCGCCTTTGGCCGGGTGATCATCAAGGGCGGCGGGGATGCCGCCGCTGCCGGGCGCGCGGTGCTGGAAACGGGCGAGTTCGACTATGCGTGGAACTTGCAACTGGCGCCCGAGGTCCTCGGCACCATGGAGGCCGCGGGCAAAGGGCAGGTCGTTTCGGCCTTCGGCACGTTGGTGGAGCGCCTCGTGCTCAACCTCACCGACCCTGCCAGCGATCTGGGCGAGACACGATCCACCACCGCGAACGCGCACCCGATCCTGTCAGACATCGCTGTCCGGCAAGCGCTGTCGAAGGCAATTGACCGCGCTTTGCTGGTCGAGATCGGCTATGGCACGTCCGGCCAGACCACCTGCAACATTCTCAACGCGCCGGCGCTTTATGCCTCAACCACCAATGACGGCTGTCTTGTGCAGGACGTGGACGGTGCCAAGGCGCTGCTGGACGCCGCAGGGTGGATCGACAGCAATGGCGACGGCATCCGCGACAAGGACGGTGTGGAACTGCGCCTGACATTTCAGACGTCGACCAATGCCGTGCGTCAGGATTTTCAGGCCTTGATCAAACAGTGGTGGTCCGACATTGGCGTGGCAACGGAACTGCGCAACATCAACGCCAGCGTCTTTTTCGGCTCCGATCCCGGCAGCCCGGACACGTACCAGAAATTCTATGCCGATGTGCAGATGTTCGCCGCCAGCTTCGATGGCACCGACCCGGAGGCCTTCATGGCCGGTTGGCGCTGTGACCGCATCCCCGCGCCAGACAATCAATGGCAGGGCAGCAACGTGGCGCGGTATTGCGATGCGGCCTATGACCGTCTCGCCGATGAGATGGAGCGCACGGGCCCGCTTGAGAAACGCGCGCAACTGGCCAAGGCGATGAATGACATGCTGATGCAGGAGTTTGTCATGCTGCCCCTCGTGGACCGGGGCCGCGTCTCGGCCCATGCCAATTCACTGGGCGGTGTGGTGCTCAGCACCTGGGACAGCGAGCTT
>JBCBWJ010000098.1:0-8048 GCA_039817165.1 Pseudomonadota bacterium
CCGGCAGGGCGCCCTTTTTTATTTGCAGCCTTCCCGATCACACCCGCGCGAGGCGCGCCCGTAAGGGAGCGACGAGCGCGCGCCCCCTTTTCGTCGCCCCCAAAAAACCGTTACAAGAGCACAATAAACCAATCGCGTTCCGCCCCGTTCTCGCCAGGACCTCTCACGTGCCGCATGCCTCTGCCCTGTCCCGTCGCCACTTCCTGACGGGCGCCCTCGCCGCTCCGCTCCTGTCGAGCCTGCCCGCACGACGCGCGCGTGGCTCCACGGGCACGCTCAACATGCTGATGTGGTCGGACTACCTGCCGGAGGCCTTCCAGGCCCGCTTCACCTTTCAGACCGGTATCACGATCAACCAGACCGAAGTGGGCTCCAACGAGGAAATCCTCGAGATCATGCAAACCACCGGGGGCTCAGGGTTTGACCTTGTCAGCCCCACCAACCAACGCGCCCTGCAATGGGCGCCGCTGGGCCTGTTGCAACCCTTTGATCTGACGCGCGTCAAGGTCGACCAGGTCAACCCGGCCATGCTGAAGATCGGCACGGACACCTGGAATTTCGACGGCGCGGGCACGCATTGGCTGCCGCATATCTGGGGCACCGAAGGCATCGCTTACCGCACAGACCGCTGGCAGCCCGAAGGCCCTGCCCCCAGCTACGGCGATGTCTGGTCAGACGCCCTGACAGGCCAGGCCATGGGCCGGGCGCAATCCATGATGGTGGGTGCGGGCCTCTTCATGGAGGCCTCGGGCGCCATGGAGCCGGGATCAGTCTGGGCGGCGTATAGCGACGAGGACACGATGCGCCGGGTCTGGGGCCAGATCACCGAATGGACCATCGCGCGCAAATCCAGCCTGGGGGTGCTTTGGAACGACGCCGAGGCGCAACGCGCGGCTCTGCTGGGCGACACTGTCAGCCTCGGCCAAACCTGGGACGGGCCCGCGCTGGCGCTCAAATCCCGTGGCGAGCCGGTGCATTATCAAGCCCCGGTGGAGGGCGCTATGGCGTGGGTCGACGGGTTGGCGATGCCCAAGACGGCGCAAAACATCGACGAAATCTACGCCTTTATCGACTTTGCCTATGATCCGGAAAATGCGGGGCTGGCCACGCAAAGCCATGGGTACAACTCGCCGGTCGTCGGGGCGGATCGGTTCGCCGGAGAGACCTATGCGAGAAACTTTGCCGAGGCTTATCCCGGCGACAGCCTGTCCCGGTTGAACCCATGGCCCTCCGAGGCGCCGTGGTATGCGGCCTTGCGGGCGGAGTTCGTCGCGCAATTCGAAGCCGCCTGAGCGAGGAGGTCACCGCTGTGCTGAACGCGCCTGCCCTTCGACACGAGACCATGCGCCTTGTGCACCCGTCCGCCAGCACAGACACCCTTGAGGTGCGCTATCCCTACACGAACGCCGTGATCGGGACGGTGCCCTGTGCCACCCCTGCGGATGTGGCCCAGGCCTTTGACACCGCGGCCCGCTACCAGCCCGCGCTGACGCGCTATGAGCGCCAACAGATCCTGTTTCGCACCGCAGAGCTGATCCGCGCACGCCGCGACGAGATCGCCCACTGGCTCACGCTGGAGCTGGGCATTTGCCACCAGCACGCGCTCTATGAGACGGGGCGGTCCTATGACGTTTTCACGTTGGCGGGTCAGTTGGCCATTCTCGACGACGGGCAGATTTTTTCATGTGACCTCACCCCTCAGGGCAAGGCGCGCAAGATCTACACGATGCGCGAACCAATGCGCGCGATATCGGCGATCACGCCGTTCAATCACCCGCTCAACATGGTGGCCCACAAGATCGCGCCATCCGTGGCCACGAACAATTGCATGGTCTGCAAGCCCAGTGAGCTGACGCCCTTCACCGCGCTCACCCTGGCCGATATCCTCTACGAGGCCGGGCTGCCGCGGGAGATGTTTCAGGTCATCACCGGCCACCCGGATGACATCGGCGCGGCCATGGTCACCGACCCCAATGCCGACCTCGTCACCTTCACCGGCGGCGTGCCGGTGGGCCAGCGGATTGCGTCGCTTGCGGGCATGAAACGCACCGCGCTGGAACTGGGCGGCAATGACCCGTTGATTGTGCTGAACGATCTTGCGGGCGCGGATCTGGAGCGCGCAGCCGCCATCGCCGTGGCCGGTGCCACGGGCAATTCCGGGCAGCGCTGCACAGCGGTCAAACGCATCCTCGTGCAAGACAGCATCGCGGACGCGCTGGTGCCCCTGATCGAGGCCCGCGCCCGCGCCATCCGCTACGGCGACCCGCAGGATCCGGACACGCAACTGGGCTGCGTGGTCCATGAAGAGGCGGCCGCCCTCTTTGACGCGCGGGTGGCAGAGGCGGCCGAGCTGGGCGCAAAGGTGCTCTATCACCCGGGCCGGGAGGGTGCGCTTTTGCCGCCCATCGTGATCGATCATGTGCCGCATGAGTGTGATCTGGTGATGGAGGAAACCTTTGGCCCCATCGTGCCGATCGTGCGTGTGCCCGATGAGGATGCGGCCGTGATGGCGATCTCGAATGGCACGCAATTCGGTCTGTCCTCCGGGGTGTGCACCCATTCGCTGCCGCGGGCGCAGGCGTTTATCGCGGGGCTGGAGGTGGGCACGGTCAACATCTGGGAGGCGCCGGGATATCGGATTGAGATGTCACCTTTCGGAGGCATCAAGGCGAGCGGCAACGGCGTGAAGGAAGGCGTGTTGGAAGCGATGCGGTTTTTCACCAATGTGAAGACCTATTCGTTGCCTTGGCCCTGAGGGCGCGCTCGCCGCTCCCTTACGGGCGCGTCTCGCGCTGGTCGGGATGTGCGTGGGGGCTAGATTTGTAAAAAAATGGAGTGTCTGAATGAAACCGATCCAAGCCGACGAGCGCAAGGTCGCCAATATTTTTGACGACAGCGCCTTCACCAATTACGAGGCCAGCGGCGAAAGCGGCACCTCTTTCATTCAGCTCAACCCCAATGCCACGCAGGATGTAGGCTTTTACATATACCGCATGGCGCCGGGCGCCCAGTCGACGCCGCATCGCCACGGGGGCGCAGAAGAGTTTCTGATCGTGCAGGGTGAGCTGATCGACAATGACGGCACGGTGTACAAAACCGGCGACGTGGTCTGGCTGGACGGGGACACAGAGCATACCTCTCACACCGAGACGGGGTGCATTGTCGCGGTCTATTCCGAGGCCGAGGAACACGCGCCCGGCAGCTGAAGCTCAGAGCGTTTTCTGCATCAAGATGAGGTCGAGCCAGCGGTCGAATTTGCGCCCCACGCCGGGCATATGGGCGACCTGGACAAACCCGAGGCGGGCGTGAAAGGCGATGGCCGCCGCGTTTTCGCCGCTGATCCCGGCCACCAAGGCGTGGATGCTTTCGGCCCTTGCATGATCCTCGACCGCCGTCATGAGCGCGCGACCGGTGCCATGGCCCGAGGCGCCCGCGCCCAGCATCACAGAGGTTTCCAGCGTGCACGCGTAGCCCGGCCCCGAGCGAAACTCCGAGGTCGCAGCGAAGCCCAAAATGCCGCCCTCCGCCTCGGCCACCAGAACGGTCTTGCCGTCCGTTTGGCGCGCTTCGATGTAGTCCGTGACCGCCTCAGGTGTTTTCTCACCGGTGGTGAAGGTCACGGTGGTGGTGCGAATGTAGGGGGTCCAGATCGCGACGATCGCGGCTGCGTCCTCCGGGGTGGCGCGCCTGATTTTCACGCCAGAACGCGCGGGCCGAAGGGCGTGTCGAACTCCGCCCGAAGCGCGGGCGCGCCGGTTTCAAAGACGACGCGCGCATCCTCTAGCGTTTTGAGATCGGTGCGCAGGGCGTCGGCCTCGGGGTGGCGCACCACCAGCCGTGTCAGACGACAGCCCGAAGGGGCGAGCCGCGCGGCGGGATGGGCGGCGCAATCCCATTGCATGACCGCCGGATAGGTATGATCGAAGGGCAACCGCCCGCCCTCTGGCACCGCCATGCGCCAATTGAGATCACCGCGGGCCAGCGCCACTGGGTTGCCCGCCTTCGGGGCGCGGGCCACGTGGCCCGTGAGGTCATCACTGCGGCAAACCCATGTGGTCAGACGGGCGAACCCCTCGAACCGGTCAAGGTCGAACCACCGGGCGTGACTGGGCTTCGGGGCGGCGGGATCCACCGCGATCACCTCGAGGTAAAGCCCGTCTTCGAGCCCCAACAGCAGGTTGTGCGTGCCGAAATGCGCGTGGTGCCCGCCCGGTTGCAGGGTGACGCCAAGGGCGGCCTCCACGGCCTCGCGCCCGTCTTCGAGCGTCTCTGCCGCGACGGCGAGATGATCAAGCTCCAACATCAAGTCCGCTTTCGCAAATGTGGGTTGACCAACACACTACCCGGCAGAGCGCCCGCCGCAAGATGTGACACTGCGTCAGAAAACCAGCGCGCCCACGGCCCAGATCGCAACCAACACGGTGGGATAAAAGGTGGCCGCAAACCCGAAAACCCGCTGAGTCCCGCTGCGATGGCATCCCGCCCAGTACACCAGCCTCGCCAGAGCAAAGCCCACGCCAAGTGCGATGATCACCCCGGGGCCGTAAGGCCCAAGAAGAACCGCCGCCGCAGGCCAAATCGTTGCCGCAAGGACAAGCTGCTCGGTGGTGTTGTGCAACACGCGTCGATCCACTTCGCCCGCCTCCGACAGTGGCCCCATACCTGCATCTGCCTCAAAGAACCTGCGCTGCGCCACACGGCCCACCATAAACGCCATCACCAGACCAGGGGCCAAAAACGCAGTCATGATGGTGGGGATCAACGCAAAGACCGGCAAAGGCAAGAACATGGCCGCCCCCGCCAAAAGCAGCAAAGACCACATAAGTCCCAGCCCTGCCCCAAGAAAAACGCGGGTTTTGGTCATCGTCGCCCCAGCTTCTTTCTTTTCAAAAGTACCTCGGGGGAGGCGCGCATGGCGCGTCGGGGGCAGAGCCCCCTCCAGGACCTCCCGATCAGGCGCGCGCCTCTCGGATCAGGCGCAAAATGTCTTCTGCCGCATCTGGGATATTCGTGCCGGGGCCAAAGATTGCCGCCACGCCCGCGTCTTTCAGAAAATCATAGTCCTGTTGCGGGATCACGCCGCCACAGATCACGATGATGTCCTCGGCGTCCTTGTCCTTGAGCGCGTCGATCAGCTGCGGCGCGAGGGTTTTGTGCCCGGCGGCCTGGCTGGAAATGCCAACCACATGCACGTCATTGTCGACCGCATCCTGTGCCGCCTCGGCCGGTGTCTGAAAGAGCGGCCCCACGTCCACGTCAAAGCCGATATCGGCAAAGGCCGTGGCGATCACCTTGGCCCCGCGATCATGGCCGTCCTGGCCCATCTTGACCACCAGCATGCGGGGGCGACGCCCTTCGTCTTCGGCAAATTTTTCCACCGCGCTCTGGATTTGGGCAAAACCCGCATCGCCCTCATAGGCTTTGCCGTAGACGCCCGCCAAGGTCTTCACCTCGGCGCGGTGGCGGCCAAATTCCTTTTCCAGCGCCATGCTGATCTCGCCCACGCTGGCCCGCGCCCGGGCGGCTTCGACCGCGCCTTCGAGCAGGTTACCGCCCTCGGACGCGCGGCGGGTCAGCTCATCGAGGGCGGCCTGACAGGCGGTCTCGTCCCGCGTGGCGCGGATGCGGTTCAGCCGGGCAATCTGCGCCTCGCGGACGGCGTTGTTGTCGATCGAGAGAATGTCGATCGGGTCTTCCTTGTCCTTGCGGTACTTGTTGACGCCCACGACCACCTCATCGCCGCGGTCGATCATCGCCTGGCGTGTGGCCGCACTTTCCTCGATCCGCAGTTTGGGCATGCCGGAGGTGACGGCCTTGGTCATGCCGCCCATTTCATCAACCTCTTTGATCAGCTCCCACGCGGCCTCGGCCAGTTCAGCCGTAAGGCTTTCCACGTAGTAGCTGCCCGCCAGTGGGTCGACCACGTTGGTCACGCCGGTTTCTTCTTGCAAAATGAGCTGCGTGTTGCGGGCGATGCGGGCGGAAAAATCCGTGGGCAGGGCAATCGCCTCATCGAGCGCGTTGGTGTGCAGGCTTTGGGTGCCACCCAGAACCGCGCTCATCGCCTCATAGGCGGTGCGGACCACGTTGTTGTAGGGGTCTTGTTCTTGCAGGCTGACACCGGAGGTCTGGCAATGGGTGCGCAGCATCTTGGAGCGTTCGTTTTTCGCGCCAAGATCGTCCATGATGCGGTACCACAGAAGGCGGGCGGCGCGCAGTTTGGCGGCCTCCATGAAGAAGTTCATACCGATGGCGAAAAAGAACGACAGGCGGCCTGCGAATTTGTCGATGTCCATGCCGCGCGCCATGGCGGTCTGGACGTATTCCTTACCATCCGCCAGCGTATAGGCCAGCTCCTGCACGAGGTTCGCACCGGCCTCTTGCATGTGGTAGCCAGAGATCGAGATGGAGTTGAATTTCGGCATCTCGTTGGAGGTGTATTCGATGATATCCGCAATGATCCGCATCGAGGGTTCGGGCGGGTAGACATAGGTGTTGCGGACCATGAATTCCTTCAGAATGTCATTCTGAATGGTGCCCGAGAGGACGGACTTGTCATGGCCCTGCTCTTGCCCTGCGACGATGAAGCTGGCCAGAACCGGGATCACCGCGCCGTTCATGGTCATGGACACCGACACCTTGTCGAGCGGAATGCCGTCAAAGAGGATCTTCATGTCCTCAACGCTGTCGATGGCGACACCGGCCTTGCCCACATCGCCCACGACGCGCTCATGATCGCTGTCATAGCCGCGATGGGTGGCCAGATCGAAGGCGACGGAGACGCCCTGTTGCCCGGCGGCGAGGTTGCGGCGGTAAAACGCGTTGGATTCCTCTGCCGTGGAAAAACCCGCATATTGGCGGATGGTCCAGGGGCGGCCTGCGTACATCGTGGCCTTCACCCCGCGCGTGAACGGGGCCTCACCGGGGATGGACCCCAGATGATCCACATGTTTGACGTCCTCTTCGGTGTAGAGCGGTTTGACCTCGATCCCCTCGAGGGTTTTCCACGTCAAATCATCAAGCGACCGACCGCGCAGTTCTTTTTCTGCGATCTCAGCCCATTTTTGGCTTTGTGACCCCATATCACACCTCATTCATCGTCCAATACGCGCGTTTTCGCTGCTGTGCAGCGACGCCAAACTAGCGCAGCTTAAACCCCACTTTGCCCAAGAATGGAAGTGCGGCGCCTTTTTTCGTGGCGTTCACCGTATTGTACCTTCGCAACGGCGGTCATGCGACCTATATCTGACGGGATAGGAGAGACCATGAACACGCGCCTTGCCTTTGGTTTTACATTACTTTCGCTTGCCTTGCCCGTCGGTTTGAGCGCGCAGGCGCAGGACAGTGACGATGTCGACAGCACGAAACCGGTTGCCACGGAGACGGAGACGGTGGAGACAGGCTTGACGGAGAGCGACAGCCTTGCCCAACAGATTGTTTTGCCCGGCGATGCGGTCGATCTGTCGAGCCTGATTTGGGAAAAGCGTCCTGTGGTTGTCTTTGCCGACAGCCCCAATGACCCCCGTTTCATCCAACAGATGGACTTTATCAATGACCGGCTCGATGCGCTTGATGAGCGCGACGTGATCGTTCTGACCGACACCGCGCGCGACAGCGACAGTGCCTTGCGCCAAAAGCTGCGGCCGCGGGGGTTCATGCTGGTGATGATCGGCAAGGATGGCACGGTGTACCTGCGAAAGCCCTTGCCCTGGGATGTGCGAGAGATCAGTCGGGTGATCGACAAAATGCCGATGCGCCAACAGGAAGTGCGCGACCGTCGCGGGGACAGCTGACGCGGTGTACACTGAAATGAAAGACAAATGTGTTCATGGTATGATCATGATATCGAGATTTGCGATCTGTTATGTCCAGAACACCCAAATCGCCCAGCAAGGGCCGGACCGCGCCACGCCCGGGATATGGATCAACATCTTGAAAACTCTGCCTAGAACAGCTATATATTGATCATGACAAATGAAGTGCCAAAAAAAGTAGAGAACGTTCCCACATCTCAAGGTGCTGGGCCTATCTCTGGCGATATCTGATCG
>JBCBWJ010000099.1:0-8044 GCA_039817165.1 Pseudomonadota bacterium
AAGCGTGATCTCATCCGCGCGCGTGCGCCCGGCATGGTCGCCATTGATCACCGCCCCGATCGGCGTGATGTCGCCCTCAGCCAAATCGCCTGCCGCAATCGCGTGCTGCGCCTCACCGATGCTGACCGACTGCGCGACCTCGTCTGTGAACACCGTCGCTGTCGCCAGCAAGGCCGCATCCACCTCCTGCTTGCCCTTGGTGTCGGTGCCCATGCAGGCGATATGCGTGCCCGGCTTGATCCAGTCTTTCATCAAAAGCGGCTCAAAGGCCGAGGTGATGGTGATGATCACATCCGCCTGCGCGCCCAGCTCTTGGGCACTCACCGCCTCAAAGGGCAGGCCCAGCTCCGCGGCCACCTCGCCCAGTTTGGGCAACATGTCCGGATGCGGGTTCCACGCCACCACACGCTCAAAATCGCGCTGTTCTGCGGCGGCGCGCAGCTGGAACGCGGATTGATGCCCCGCGCCCACCATGCCCAACACGGTCGCATCCTTGCGCGCCAGATGCGCAATCGACACCGCCGAGGACGCCGCCGTCCGCACCGCCGTCAGGTAATTGCCCCCGACAAGCGCGGCCAACTGGCCGGTGTCGGGGTCAAACAAAAACACCGTGGACTGGTGGTTCGTCAGGCCCTTTTCGGCATTGCCCGGCCAATAGCCGCCCGATTTCACACCCAGCACCTTACCCGCCCGGTCAAACCCCGATTTGAACCCGTAGAGCGCATCGGCATAGCCAATCGCCTCGCGCACCACGGGGAAATTACAAGCATCCTCCCGCGCCATCGCGCCGAACACGGCCTCCACGGCCTCAAACGCCTCCGCGCGACCCACCAGCTTTTGGCACATCGCCTCGCTCACCACGAGCGGGCCTGTTCCAGTCATGTCACTATCCTTCATAAGATCCGCCCTCAATAGGCTTTGCCGCGCGCCGAGATGGGCCACACAGCTTCGACCACGCCATTCCGCACACCGACATACCAGTCATGCACGTTGCAGGTCGGATCACAGTGGCCCGGCACCAGCTTGAGCTTGTCATTGACCTTCAGCACCCCATCAGGGTCCGCCACCACGCCATGCTCGTCCGAACATTTGACATACTCAACATCGTCACGCCCAAAGATCACCGGCAGGCCGCTGTCCACGGACTGTGCCTTCAGGCCCGCATCCACAATCGCCTTGTCCGCCTTGGTGTGGCTCATCACAGAGGTCATCAGGAACAGCGCGTTCTCCCACTCGCCCTGATCAATGCGACGGCCCTCCTTGTCGAGGATCCGGCCATAATCGGCATCCATGAAGGCATAAGACCCGCACTGAAGCTCATTATAGACGCCAGAATTGCTCTCGAAATAGTAGCTGCCCGTGCCGCCACCGCCGACGATATCGCACTCCAGCCCCTCATCCTTCAGCGTGTCCACCGCGTCTTTGACCATGGCCACGGCCACGCCGATCTTGGCCTCGCGATCTTCATAGCTGTCCATGTGCTGCATCGCGCCCTGATAGGCCTGGATCCCTGCAAATTTCAGCCCCTCTGCGGCGTCGATGGCCTTGGCAATCTCGACCACAGCAGGCGTCGTGGTCACCCCGCAGCGTCCCGCGCCGCAATCAATCTCCACCAGACACTCAACCGTCGTGCCATGGCGCACCGCCGCCGTCGACAGATCGGCCACATTCTCAATGTCATCCACACAGCAAATCGCCCGCGCGCCCAGCTTGGGCAGCTGCGCCAGCCGGTCGATCTTGCGCGGGTCGCGCACCTGATTGCTCACCAGCACGTCGCGAATGCCGCCCCGGGCGAACACTTCCGCCTCAGACACTTTCTGACAGCACACACCCACCGCGCCGCCAAGACGCTCCTGCAACTTGGCCACGTCGACGGATTTGTGCATCTTGCCATGCACCCGGTGCCGCATCCCGTGCGCGGCGGCATAATCACCCATCTTCTTTATGTTGCGCTCCAGCGCGTCCAGATCCAGCACCAACGCGGGCGTCTGAATGTCCGCCTCTGCCATGCCCGGCACGGCAGGGATGTCAAAACCAACGTCGTAGATATCGAAATTGAGGTCTTTCATGTCGATGCTCCTTTAGATGTTCAACCAAGGCAGGGTGTCGAGATCGACATTCCCGCCCGTGACAATGACGCCCACGCGCTTGCCGCGATAGGTCTCCGGGTTCTTCAAAATAACGGCCAGCGGCACGGCACAGCTGGGCTCCATCACGATGCGCAGATGTTTCCACGTGATCTTCATCGCCTCGATGATCTCTTGCTCGGATGCGGTCTGAATGTCGCTCACATGGCGGCTCACGAAATGCCATGTGTTCTCCTTGAGCGGCACCTTGAGCCCGTCCGCAATCGTCATCGGCGCATCATCGGCGATGATGTGACCGGCCTTGAAACTGCGATAGGCGTCATCAGCCTGCTCTGGCTCTGCGGCAATGATCTGCGTCTCGGGCGCCAGATTGGACAGCGTGAGACACGTCCCTGAAATCATCCCGCCGCCGCCGATGGGCGCGATGGCGATGTCCACGCCGCCGGTCTGCTCCAGCATCTCCGCCGAACAGGTCGCCTGACCGGCAATGACGCGCGGGTCGTTGTAGGGATGCACAAACTCACCCCCCGTCTTGGCCTGCACGGCCGCAAACACCGCCTCGCGGCTGGTGGTCGAAGGCTCGCATTCCGTGATGATCCCGCCATAGCGCTGAACCGCGTCCTTTTTGGCCTGCGGGGCCGTGCGCGGCATCACCACGTTGCACGGGATCCCCCGCCGCCCCGCGGCATAGCTCAGCGACAGCGCGTGGTTGCCCGACGAATGCGTGCACACCCCGTTTCGCGCCGCGTCCTCCTCCAGCCCGAAGACCGCGTTGCACGCCCCGCGCACCTTGAACGCGCCTGCCTCCTGAAAATTCTCGCACTTGAAGAAAAGCTCGGCCCCCGTCAGGTCATTGAGATACCGCGAGGTCAGAACCGGCGTTCGGTTGATATGCGGTGCGATCCGCGCGTGGGCCGCGCGCATGTCCTCGATCGTCAGATCAGAGGCGGTTTTGATCATGTCGAGCATGGTATCCCCTCCTTACGCCGCGGCCTTCTGGGCCGATTTGGTCTTGCGGAAATGATCCTGCGCGGCGGCAACCCCCTGACCCAACGCGATGGGATAGTTCAGATCCGCCATCGCCATCTCGATCGTGCCCAGACCCGCGATCACCATCGCCTCAGTCAAACTGCCCAGATGGCCGATGCGGAACACCTTGCCATTCATCTCGCCCAACCCGATGCCAAAAGACATCTGATAGGCGTCAAAGGCGTGATCGGTCAGCGCATTGCTGTCAAAGCCCTGCGGCACGTAGATCGCACTCACCGTGTCGGAATAAAGATCGGGCGAAGTCGCAGCCAGCGTCATCCCCCACGCGCCCACAGCCTTGCGCACACCGGTGGCCAGCCGGGCATGGCGCGCATAAACGTTTTCCAACCCCTCTTCGAACAGCATGTCCAGCGCCTCGCGCAGACCATAGATCAGCTGCAAAGGCGGCGTGTAGGGAAACCCGCCAGACGCATTGGCCGCAATCATGTCGCGGAAATCAAAGAAAGCGCGGGTCAGCTTGGCGCTGTCCATCGCGGCCAAGGCACGCGGGCTGGCACATAAAATCGCCATGCCCGCCGGCAACATGAACCCCTTCTGCGACCCGCTCACCGCTACGTCGACGCCCCACGCGTCGAATTTGAACTCCATCGAGGCCAGCGAACTCACGCAATCCACCATCAGCATGGCGGTGTGATCTGCGGCATCCATCGCGCTGCGCACCGCGGCAACGTCGGACCGCACCCCGGTGGCCGTTTCGTTGTGGGTCACCAGAACCGCCTTGATCTCTCCGGGGGTATCAGCGGCAAGAATGTCATGAAACCGCTCTGCCGGGGCCCCGTCGCCCCATGTGCAATCGACCACCAGAACCTGCAACCCGTGCTTTTGGCACAGATCAATCCAGCGGTGACTGAACATCCCGTAGCGCGCAACAAGCACCACATCGCCCGGGCTCAGCGTGTTGGTCACGGCCGCCTCCCAACCGCCGGTGCCGCTGGCAGGAAAGGTGATCACGGTGCCGTCCTTGGTGTCGAAAACCCGTTTTGTGTCCTCCAGCACCGGCGCGAACGTGTCCACGAAGTTCGGCGCGCGGTGATCTTGCGTCTGCACCTGCATGGCGCGGCGCACCCGATCGGGCATGTTTGTGGGGCCGGGAATGAAAACGGGGTTTTGATCGGTCATGGGGGCTTCCTCTTATTTGATCGGGACTATCGACCAAACCAGACCCGCTCGCAATTTTCTTGAAAAACATTTTCATTTAGGATTAAAAAATAGTAACGCTTTATGAATAAACGCTTTTTAGTTTTTCATTTTCCGTTCCTAAAAAGTCTAAGCAAAAAAGGTTGCGCCCATGATCCCCGAAAAACGCCCCCGCGGCCGCCCCAAATCCCAGTTCAAGGAAAGCTCTGCCGGCACGCTGCAGGCGCTCGATCGCGCGCTCACGGTCCTTGTGCGCGTCTCCCAAGGCGACAGCCCCACACTCAGTGATCTGGCCCGCGAAATGGAGGTGCCGACCGCCACCACCCACCGCATCCTGACCACGTTGCAAAACCACGGCTTCGTCAGCTTTGACGAGGCCCGCCAGGAATGGCGCATCGGGGTGGAGGCGTATCGCACAGGTGCCGCCTTCCTCTCGGGCAATTCCGTGATCGAGATCGGTCAGTCTTTCCTGCGCAAACTGATGCGCACCACCGGCGAGACGGCGAACCTCGCCGTGCCCGATACCGGCCACATGGTCTTCGTGGGCCAGGTCGAAGCCGCCAACCCGATCCGCGCCTTTTTCCCGCCCGGCACCCGCACATCCATGCACGCCTCAGGCACCGGAAAGGCGATCCTCGCGGCGATGTCGGATGCCGCTTTGGACCGGGTGCTTTCCGCCATGACGCTGGAAGGCTACACCCAGCACACCCGTGCCACCCGCGAGACCCTCTTGCGGGATCTCGATCAGATCCGCGCGCGCGGCTGGTCCCATGACCACGAAGAGCGCCATGTCGGCATGTCTTGCATCGGGGCGGCGATCTATGATGCGGGCGGCACGCCGCATGCGGGCATTTCCGTCTCCGGCCCCAGTTCGCGGTTCAGCGGCGACCGGCTCGAGGCCTTGGGCGACGCCGTCGCTCAGGCCGCGCGCGACATAACGCAACTCAGCGGTGGCCAGATGCCGGGCTAAGGGCGTGGGTGCCTAGCCGTCGAGCTTGCGCAACCGCTTGAACAGGCTGGACGTGTCCCACCGCCCGCCGCCCATTTTCTGAACGTCCTTGTAATACTGATCCACCAGCGCCGTCACCGGCAGGCTCGCGCCGTTCTCATTGGCGGTGCTAAGGCAAATGCCCAGATCCTTGCGCATCCAGTCTACCGCAAAGCCGTGCTCGAAATGATCGTCCAGCATGGTCTCGAACCGGTTCACCATCTGCCAGCTGCCTGCCGCGCCCCCGCCGATCACGTCGATGACCGCGCGCCCGTCAAGGCCCGCTTTCTCTGCAAAATGCAGACCTTCGCTCAGGCCCTGTACAAGGCCCGCAATGCAGATCTGGTTGACCATCTTGGTCAGCTGCCCCGCGCCGCTATAGCCCAGGCGCACGCATTTCTTGGCATAGGCATCGATCAGCGCCTCGGATGCGGCATAGGCGGCTTCATCCCCGCCGCACATCACCACAAGCTGGCCGTTTTCCGCGCCCGCCTGACCGCCCGACACCGGCGCGTCGACAAAGGCCACACCCATGTCTGCGGCCACCTTGTGCAGTTCCAGCGTGACGGCGGCCGAAACCGTGGTGTGATCTACGAAAACGGCACCTGAGGCCATGCCCGCGAACGCGCCATCCTCGCCCGTGCAAACGGCGCGCAGATCGTCATCATTGCCCACGCAGGACATCACGAAATCAGCGCCCTCTGCCGCCGCGCGCGGCGTGGTGGCAAGCGACCCGCCATACTCCGCCACCCATTTTTCCGCCTTTGCGGTGGTGCGATTGTAGACCGTCACGTCATGGCCTGCCTTTTGCAGATAGCCCGCCATCGGATAGCCCATCACGCCCAGACCAAGAAATGCCGCTTTTGCCATGGGATACTCCTTTTGAGGTTAAAGCGCGTCCTGCGGGGCCTTGCCCGCGAAAAACGCATCAAGATTGTCGAGCGCGCGAAAGCCCATCGCGTCGCGCGTGGCCCGTGTGGCACTGCCAATATGAGGCAGCATGAAGATGTTCTCGTGGGCCGCCAGCGCGGGGTTGCCGCCCGGCTCCACCTTGAAACAGTCGAGCCCCGCCGCCGCCAGATGACCCGACGTGACCGCCGCCAAAAGCGCGTCCTCGTCCACCAGCGCGCCCCGCGCGGTGTTCACCATGATGGCTCCCTCGGGCAGCCGCGCAAACCGCTCGGCATTCATCAAATCCTGCGTGTCCGGCGTGGACGGGCAATGCAGCGACAGAAAATCCGCCACCTCCAGAACGCTGTCGACGCTGTCGTGATAGGTGGCCCCCATCTCGTGTTCAGGCCGCAGCGCGCGGCGATTGTAGTAATGGATCTCCATCCCGAACCCGCGCGCCTTTTCGGCAAAGGCGCGCCCCACGCGGCCCATGCCGATGATGCCCAGCCGCGCGCCGGTCACCTGTTTGCCCACCATGAAAGAGGGGCTCCAACTGTCCCACGCGCCCGACCGCACCAGCCGGTCGCCCGTCACCGCCAACCGCGCGGCCCCCAGCATCAGCAGCATCGCGATCTCGGCGGTGGCATCCGACAGCACGTCGGGCGTGTTCGTGACCACGATCCCGCGCCCGCGCAGGGCCTCCAGATCGCAATGATCCACGCCCACCGAATGGTTCGCCACAATCTTCAACCGGGGATCAAGGGCCGCCACCACATCGGCCGAAAAATGTTCCGAATGGCACGGCATCATTGCATCCACCCGCGCGCTCATGGCGATGATCTCGTCGGCGCTGCCGGGCGTGTCCGCCTCGTTCAGGATCAACTCATAATCGCGGGTGCACCGCTCAATCGTGGCCGCCGACAGCCGCCGCGGCATCCAAACGACAGGTTTGTCGCTCATTTATCCTTCTTTCCCAGCGTCTCTTCCCAGAGATTATAGAGCGCCATCCCGATCACCGCGCAGGCGATGATGATAAACGGCAACCCGCCGGACAAGCCCGCAAACCCCGTCGCGATGGAATGCGCCAGGCCAAGAACAAAGATCATCATCAGCGCGGTGCCGATGATCCCTAGGATGAGGTTGGTCTTGTTGGACATCTCATGCCTCCCTTTCGAGGTCCGCGACCTCTTCAGTCAGTGTGTTTTGCACCCATGCGGCGGTGCGCAGCAAGCGGTCATCTTCTTCTGCCGCACCGATCAGCTGGACCCCGATGGGCAGGCCGCTCTCGCCCACCAATGCGGGGATCGTCAGACAAGGTAGCCCGGCCAGCGTCCAGATCAGGCAGAAAGACGCGTCTCCCGTGGTGCCCTCGCTCAGCCGTGGGGCTTCGCCGGTGGCGGCGGGTGACAGAATCGCGTCGAAATCGTTGAAATGCTCGGTAAAGAACGCCTCGGAGGAGGCTTTGACACCAAGCGCATCTTCATACTGTTCCACGCTGACCCCTTGCCCGCGGGTCACGGCGGCGGTCATCTCATCGGAGATCTGCGCGCCGTGCTCGGCCACCAAACCGCTCAGGGCCTGCGCCAGCTCATAGTCGTAAATCGTCTTGTGCACATCCGTCAGCCCGGCCAGTTGCGGCGCTGCGTCAAAGCGTTCAATCCGTGCGCCCAAGGCCTCGAACACGGCCGCGATCCCGTCATGGGTGTCCCGGCTCATCCTGTCATGATAGGGCAGGTCGAACCACGCGATGTCCGGCTCCACCGGCACCTCCGCCTGCGCGCCCGCCAGCATCGACGGGGCAGGGCGGGGCAACGAGCCCGCATCGGCTTGATCATAGCCCGCAATCACATCCGTCAGCAGGGCGGTGTCCTCCAGCGTGCAGGCAAAGACC
>JBCBWJ010000009.1:0-16935 GCA_039817165.1 Pseudomonadota bacterium
ACGAGCCGTCGCTAACGCGCAATTCACTGGGCACCTACGTGATCCTTGATCACATCAACATAGCGCGCGAGGCTGGCCTGCCTTATGTCTACCTTGGATACTGGGTGCCGGGCAGCGCGAAGATGGGCTACAAGGCATCGTTTTCCGGGCTGGAAATTTACACCGGCGGCGAATGGCGCGCGATGAGCAATGTCGAAGACTACAATGCGAAGCGGCATCCGCTTTGCAATGATCCGATTGCCGAACAAGTGGCCAACATCTCCTTGCCTGACACACGACCGACCCAACCCATCGCAGAGTGAGTTCACGGCCTGAATGCTGGGCCGAGACCGCACGAAAGGGGGCAACGTGAAACGCACGATCGCTTTGATTTTAAGTGGGGCCCTGACGGTTGGATTGGCCCAAACGGCCCATGCTTGCGAATTTCACGGCTACATTCCCGACCCCACATTGGTGGATATTCTGCTTGGAACAGAACAAGTTGTGCTGGCCAAGCCCGACCCTGCGGACCCATCGCGCTACGTGGTGACAGAGGCGCTGCTCGGCCCCAAGGACATCATGATCCCACTCGCAGTGAGCGAGGCCGTGCAGGCCCAGGTGGCCCGCGAGACGACCGTTCTTCTGGCGCGCGAAGAGGCGTATGGCCCCTGGCTGGAACTGGCAGTGTTGGACGAAAGCTATCGCGCCATTGTGGATCAAGTGATGGCCCGGCAAAGCGACTGGCTCTATGGTGGGGACGAAGAGCGGTTTCAGATGTTTGCGGCCCTCGTCAATCACCCCAACCCAGCCATCCGGGAGCTTGCGCTCAGAGAGCTCGACCGCGCGGATTACCTGATCCTGTGGGGGCTTTCGATCCCACCTGTTGCCACCTTGCGGCAGGATGTGCAGCAGGTGGATGACGACCTGCGCCCGATCCGCATTCTATTGGCCGGGCTGTCGGGCGACCAAAGCTATGGCGATGTGATCGCGGATGGTCTCAACCGGGCGGTGGCCCTCGATCTGCCGTACCTCGGCGCCTATGCCACCGCGCTGATGGAGCTGCAGGGCCCCAAGGCGGTCGCGACCATCGTTGAGAGCCATTTTGCGTCAGGCGATCTGTCACGCGAGACCCATGAGCGGCTGTTGGAGGCCTTTGCCATCAAGAACCAGACCGCCAAAGGCCTTACGCATCGCGCGATCCAGCAGGGGGTGGGTCAGGTTTTGACGGCCTCTCCGGAGCTGGCGGGTGTGGCCGCGCGGCAGTTCGGCTTGCGCAGCGACTGGAGCATCGCAGACCATGTGATCCGGGCCGGTCGCGCGCATCAGCCCCAGAGTGAGGAAGACGCGTTTGCCCTCGCGCAGTACCTTGATATCGTGGAACATCAGACCCGGGATCGGTGATCTCTGGATCGCGCAGGCCTGTCTTTCAGGAGGGAAGCTCAAAGTCGAAACGGGTCCAGTATCCGGCGACGTAGCGCTGTGACTTCGGCACTGATTTCAATTCCTCGGAGCCCGTGATCTTGCCGGTCTGTCCGCGTTCTGCCGCGATCCAGGCGTGGCAATCGGGACTGGCGGCGAGAGCGGCGCGCGTGGCCGCTACAAATCCGGCTTTGTCCGTCCACTCCATAGCAAGCCCGCGGGTTTCGGGAAACGGATAGTCGCGGTTGCCCGTGTGGCTGAGCAGGATCGCCCGCCCGTCTGTGCCGTGCGGCAAGCTCTCCATGATCCGCGCAATCGCGGGATAGGCCGTTTCATCGCCGGCCAAAACGACCGGGCCGCGATCCACCACACCGCCGCCGCCCGGGCCGATGATGGCCAATCGCGCGCCGGGGTCGACGTTTTGCGCCCAATCGGAGGCGCGACCCCCGGGATGCAGAAATACATCCATCTCCACCAAATCGCCCCTAAGGCTGCGCGCGGTGTAGACCGGTCGGTGCAACGCCTTGGTGCCTTTGGGCCATTTGGTCGCCCCGTTGGGCGCCAGCGTGGGATAGTCGGGGGCGATGTTATCCGGCGCGGGCAAGAGAATGCGCAGGTGGATGGCATCATCGCCTGCAAAGGCCTCGGGCCGGTCGAGCCGCAGGGTGACACGCTGAAAGTCCGAACAGAGCCTGGCGCGCGCCACAACATGGGTAAATTGCAGGTTGGGCGGATATGGATCCTGCTCCAGGGTGTCGGACCAGGTGATTGTTTCGGCAATGTCCGGGACGCCGTCGGCGATCTGGCCCACCAGGGCGTCGCGGATCACATGCAAATTATCGGGCGTGCCCGCGTTGATCAGCAGGCGCAGCCCTTGGGGCGTGCGATCGGTCACGCCGAACTGGCCAAACTCAGTTTCGATCATCAGCGACTGGGCGCTGTCTTCGACCACTGTCAGCTCATACTGCTCGGCCCGCAGACGCATCAGCGTTTTCATGGCCGCAAAGCTGAGCCCGTCGATATCGGAATGCACTTTCATGGGCGTGTCATAGCGCGATCAGAACGCGAGCGGGATAGAAATTTGCAGGCTTGTGATGCTTGGCCACAGATCATCGCGCTAGGGAAAATCTTGCGCCACCTGCGCCACACGGGCCGTGCCCAGATCGCGCACGATGGCGTTGACGGCGTCCAGTTGCTCGGCCATTGGGCTTGTCCGGCGCATCACGAGGCCGATGGTCCGACGCGGCACGTCGCGTTTGAACCGCGCGATATGAACGCCAGAGGCGCGGGCCTCAAAGGGGACAGCGATCTCTGGGATGAGGGTCAGGCCAATGCCCGCGCCCACCATCTGCACCAAGGTGGAGAGCGAACTGCCCTCCATCACGTCGCGCACAGGCGTGCCGTCAACGGCGCAAAAGGCCAATGCCTGGTCGCGGAAACAATGCCCTTCTTCGAGCAAAAGAAGCCGCATTTTCAAAAGCCTGTCCGGGCTGGGGATCGGGTCGGACGCATCGCTTTCATGACGCACCAAGACAAACTCTTCTTCAAAAAGCGGGGTTTCGATAAGGCGCGGCTCGGACACTGGCAACGCCACGAGGGCGGCATCCAGGCTGTGATCGAGCAAGTCCTCCACCAGGGCCTGCGTCACCGCCTCGCGCGGTTGCAGATCGACCTCCGGGTGGGAGGCCGCGAGGGTCTGGGCAATGCCGGGCAGAAGGTAGGGCGCGATGGTCGGGATCACGCCAAGGCGCAACCGCCCGGTCAACGCCTCGGTGGAGCTGCGCACCAGATCGTCGAGCTCATCTACGGCGGCAAGGATGTTGCGCGCGCGCCCGACGAAATCCTCGCCCAAGGTGGTGAGTCGCACCTGTCGAGAGGTGCGCTCCACAAGCGGCGCGCCTACCATCGCCTCCAGCTCTTTGATCTGAATGGAGAGCGCAGGTTGGGAAATTGCGCATTCCGCAGAGGCGCGCCCAAAGTGCAGGTTCTTGGCCAGAGCATTGAAATATCGAAGATGTTTGAGAGTCAGACCATTCATAAGCGATACATATCGGTCCAAGAAGAAAATGCAATTTGTGTTTATCGTTTCCCTAGGTCAAGCTTGCTGCAAACACCGACGACACTTCAATACTTCAGAGGACTTCTCAACATGGACGGCAACAACCCACGCGCGGTCACCGGGTGCCCGGTTAATCACGGCGGCAACACTGCGATGGACAAGCCGGTCACCAAGTGGTGGCCCAATGCGCTCAACCTCGACATCCTGCATCAGCATGGCGCGCGGACCAATCCGATGGACCCCGATTTCAGCTATCGCGACGCGGTGAAGGGCCTCGACTTTGAGGCGCTGCGCGAGGATATGATCGCGCTGATGACCGACAGTCAGGACTGGTGGCCGGCCGATTGGGGGCATTATGGCGGGTTGATGATCCGGCTGGCGTGGCACTCTGCGGGGTCCTACCGGGTGCAGGACGGGCGCGGTGGTGGCGGCGGTGGCAACATCCGCTTTGCGCCGCTCAATTCCTGGCCCGACAATGCAAGCCTCGACAAGGCGCGGCGTCTGCTTTGGCCCATCAAAAAGAAGTATGGCAACGCGCTGTCCTGGGCAGATCTGATCCTCTACTCGGGCACAATTGCTTATGAAACCATGGGGCTGAAGACCTTTGGGTTCGCCTTTGGCCGCGAGGATCTTTGGGGGCCGGAGCAGGATGTCTACTGGGGCTCCGAGAACGAATGGCTGGCGCCGAGCGAGAACCGCTACGGTGATTTGCAGGATGCCTCCACGCTCGAAAACCCGCTGTCGGCGGTGCATATGGGGCTGATCTACGTCAACCCAGAGGGCGTGAACGGGCAGCCGGATCCGGCGCGCACGGCGATGCATGTTCGTGAAACCTTTGCGCGGATGGCGATGAATGACGAAGAGACGGCGGCGCTGACCTGTGGCGGGCACACGGTGGGCAAGGCCCATGGGCGTGGTGCGGTCGACAATATTGGTGTCGAGCCGGAAGCGGCGGGTATTGAGGCGCAGGGCTTTGGCTGGAGCAATCCGGGCCATGACGGTCAGGCGACGAACGCGTTCACCTCGGGCATTGAGGGTGCGTGGTCGAAGAACCCGACCGAGTGGGATATGGGCTATTTCGAGATGCTCTTTGGCTATGAGTGGGAGCTGACCAAATCGCCCGCAGGCGCGTGGCAGTGGCAGCCCAAGGATATCAAGGATGAGGATTGCCCGGTTGATCCGACCGACCCCTCGAAGCCCACAATGCCAATGATGACAGACGCCGATATGGCGATGCGTGTGGACCCGGCCTATAACGAGATTTGCCAGAAATTCATGGCCGATCCGGACTACTTTGCGGACACGTTTGCACGGGCTTGGTTCAAGCTGTTGCACCGCGATATGGGCACCAACGCCAACTACATCGGGCCGTTTGCGCCGAGTGAGGATCTGCTCTGGCAGGACCCGGTTCCGGTGGGGTCAACCGCCTATGATGTGTCTGATTTGAAAGCAAAAATTGCCGCCAGTGACCTCACCCCGGCGGAGATGATTTGCACCGCTTGGGACAGCGCACGGACCTTCCGCGGCTCAGACAAGCGGGGCGGGGCCAATGGCGCGCGCATCCGGTTGGCACCCCAGAAAGACTGGGCGGGCAATGAGCCGAAGCGCCTGGCCAAAGTCCTTGCCGTTCTGGAGCCGCTCGCGGCGGCGGCAGGCGCGTCCATTGCTGACACAATCGTGCTTGCGGGCAATGTCGGGCTCGAAGCGGCGATCAAGGCCGGGGGGTCTTCGGTGTCTGTGCCGTTTGTGGCAGGGCGCGGGGATGCGACGGATGAGATGACGGATGCCGAGAGCTTTGACGTGTTGGAGCCGCTGGCGGACGGGTTCCGCAATTGGCAAAAAGAGGCCTATTCGGTTTCGGCGGAAGAAATGTTGCTCGACCGTGCGCAGCTGATGGGGCTGACCGGTCAGGAGATGGCGGTTCTGATGGGCGGGATGCGCGTTTTGGGCACCAACCATGGCGGCACAGAGCACGGGGTCTTCACCGACCGCGTGGGCGCGCTCACCACGGATTTCTTCAACAATCTCACGGACATGGGCAACAGCTGGCATCCGGGTGATGACGGGATCTATGAGATCCGCGACCGCGCGACAGGGGCTGTGAAGTGGACGGCGACGAGTGCGGATCTGGTGTTCGGATCGAACTCTGTTCTGCGATCCTACGCGGAGGTTTATGCCCAGGATGACAACGGCGAAAAGTTCGTTTCTGACTTCGTGGCGGCCTGGACCAAGGTGATGATGGCGGACCGCTATGATCTCCTGGATCAGGCGGTTGCGGCCTAAAAACGGCTGTCTGTTTCACGTCTGTATTACGTCTGTATTACGTCGGTATTGAATTTGACCCGCCCGGAGCGATCTGGGCGGGTTTCTTTTGTGACGGGCGTTGAGCGCGGACCCTGAGGCGTGACTATGCGACGTGACTATGCGGCGTGACTATTCGACGGTGTCGGCCCCGTTGATGATCTCGGCGGCGGCTTTGAGATGGGGGAGGGTCTGGCCTTTGAGGCGGGCATCATTTTGGACGGCCTGTTCCATCGCCTTGACCATGCGGTCGTGGGACACCTCAAAGAGCTCGCGCCCGCGTTTCCAGTTCATGAAGCCCATCCCCTTGAGCGTGGAGATATTGAGCAGCACGTCATCGCCGATATGGGTGTGCTGCAACATCCGGCGCGAATTCACCACCATTGTGCGGCTGAGAATGGAAAACAGCGTGGGCTTGCGCGGCCCGCGTTTGCGCCGTTTGAACAGCCCGGCGATGGCTTGGCGGCGAGAGGGGAAATCCTCGTATTTCGACTTGGCCCGCCAGGCTTTGGGCGGGTGGAAATTCATGATCAGGTTGGGACCGGTCTTGAGGTCGCGCATCACGTTGATAGGCACGTTGTTGAGAATGCCGCCGTCGATCAGCACTTCGCCGTCCTCCATGATGAAGGGCGGGAAGACGCCCGGCACGGCCGTTGAGGCGCGCACGGCCGCCCACAAGGGGCCGCGGGTGATCACCGCCTCGTCATTGTGGGTGAGCGATGTGGCGATGGCGAAGTAGTTGATCGGCAAATCTTCGATATTGTACCCGCCGTAGTGATGCTTGAGCGCGTTATCGAGCTTGGTGTGATCGAGCACACCGTGTTTGGGGACGTTGATCGTGGACATGGCTTTGCTGGTCACAAAGAGATCGTCGCAGACATCCATGATCTCGTGCGGGTTGATCTGGAGCGCCATGGCGGCCGCAAGAGCCGCGCCGACGCTTGTCCCCCCGATGAAATCGAACGCGTAGCCACGCGTTTGCAGGGCCTCGACAACGCCGAGATGGGCGGTGCCGAACGAGCCGCCCCCACAGAGCACGAGACCCAGTGCCTCGCCGCGCATGAACCGGGCGAGGCGGGCAAAATCGCTCTCGCTGTCGAGCGCCACGTGGTGATGGAGGGCCACGTCGCGATGGGCGAGCCAGCGGGCGGTGTCGGTTGTGGGTTCGGACGAGGATTGCCGGTAGAGCGCAAGTTGCACGTTGGACCGCAGGGTGCCGCCCAGAAGTTCGGCCTCGAGCGAGGAGACGGGCACATCGCCGCCTGAAACGGGTGTCTTTTCGACCGCGATCATCACGCTGTCGGAATTTTCGACAATGACTTTGCGCCAGGTGTCGTTGCCTTCGGCATGCACGCACAGGAGCACCAAGTTGGGGCCTGTGGTTTCCTGCTGTTCCAGCCACGCGGTCATGCCGTCTTCGTCGTCGTGAAGCGCCTCCGGGCAGGCCGTTTCATCCATCACGACCCAATCGCCCGTTTTTGAAAAGGCCTGTCTGAGATGGTGGGCGAAGCTGGCATCGATGGGCCCGTCACCGCCCGGCAGAACCGAACAGATGCGGCCCGGCCGGGGCGTGGTGTCGGCGCGGGGCACGATGGTCTGGGCCAGCCGCTGCGACAGGGCGCGCAGGATGCCCTTGGCCAGTTCGGGCGTGCGTTCGGCCAGCGCATCATAGGCCTTTTTTGTCAGTGACATCACCGCGGAATTGCGCGCGGCCATTACGCTGGCCGTGCGGGTGCCGCCGGCGAAAAACGCGAGTTCACCGATGGGTTCGCCCATCGACACCTCGGCGATCTTGCCCTCGCCTTTGAGCACGACAAACCGGCCCTTGAGCACGATGTAGAGGGTCGCGGCCACGTCACCTTCGCGGATCAGCCTCTCGCCACGGCGCACTTCCTTGTAGCCTGCGGTGTCGGCGATCTGGTTGAGAACCTCGTCGTCAAGGCGGCTGAAAGCCTCGACCTTGCGCAAGAGTGACAGTTGCAATTCACGATCAGCCGCAAGTGCCTTGGACATGGTTCCCCCCCCTATCCGGCGACCCGGAATAATGGAGCGCCGTGAAGGCCGTAACTATTCAACCAAACTGGATTTTAAGCAAGCGACCGAGGTCTTTCCCCTACGTCATCTTTGGGGGTGTCAACCGGGCATGGGGGCTGAGAGCTCAGGGCATGTCGAAGGTCAGCGCGCGCACGAAAGCGGAGCTGCGCCCGGAGAGATCATCGGTGTCAGCGGATATCGCGATGTATCGCAGGGCGGACATGTCGGGGGCGGTGCCAAAGGCGCGGCGATAGTCTTCGACCACATCGCGGCGCACGTCGCGCCACTGACCGGTGCGCCCGTCGCTGCCCACCACGACGATCACGCGGCCCTTGTCATAGTAGGGATTGGCCAGCACGGTGCCGGCCGGTTCGGTCGCGCCCCAGACATAGGTCAGAAGGTGCCCGATCTTGGGCCGACCGGTGAGCGAGGCGAGATTGCCAAAGAGCGAGGCGCGTCCTTGGGTGTCAAACCAGACATGGATCGCGAGGGGGCGGTCATCGCGCCCCTTTTGCGCCTGCGAGGCCAGAGGGGAATGGCGATCGACGCGCCAGCGCCAGCTCAGCGTTGCAGGCGGCACGCTGTTGCGGGGCAGTTCCATGTAGCGAAACGAGACCGAACCGTCAGAGATCACTTGCAGCGCGTCTCCGTTCAGCCGGAACTGGTTTTCCCGCGCACCGGGGATCTTGAGCGTGCGCCATACCGGGGCCTCAAAAGGGAGGTGCCAACCTTCGGATGCCGCCGCGTGGTGCGGGACGGCCCCGGCGAGCATCAGGGCGAGGGCGGCAGGGAGGCGGTGTCGCATGGGCGTATCCCGAAAGCTGTTTGACGTCAGGTAGTGCCACCTTAGCAGCCGTCACCCGCGCGGCGCTGTCACGGTGCATAACAAGCGGGTGAAGCCATGCCTGATCGGCCGGGGCCGCCCGGAAAATCGTGCAAAAGTCTCCTTCTCCGTGCCCAGATTTGGACATGTTTAGAAGGTTAACGTGGGATGAAACGAGCAAACCGGCGGCGGGATTTCCGTATTTCGCGCCCAAAAACCATGCTGAGCGACGACAACGATGCAAAGCAACCGAAAATTGAAAATTGAGTCTGGCGCGCAGGATGCCGGGCATGCGCTGAGCACGGGCGACAAGCTTTTGCACGGCCAATACACGATTCAGTGCTATCTCAGCTCTGGCGGATTTGGTGTGACCTATCTGGCGCGCGACAGCCTCGACCGGCGTCTGGTGATCAAGGAATGCTTCCCCGTTCTGACGTGCCACCGCAAGGGCAAGCGCGTGATGGGCCGCACCGCCGAGGACGAAGCCACGTTCAAGACCATCGTGCGCAACCTGATGCACGAAGCGCGTCGGATGGCCCGGCTGGACCACCCCAACATCGTGGGTGTGCATCAGGTGTTCGAGGAAAATGGCACGGCCTACATGGCGCTGGATTTCGTCAACGGGCTTGATCTGCTGGATATCATCCAACATGACCCGAGGCGGCTGACGCCCGAGGTGGTGAAGTCGATCGTCAAGAAGACGCTTGAGGCCGTGGTCTACATGCATGACAGCGACATGTTGCACCGCGATATCTCGCCCGACAACATCCTGATCACGGAAGACAATGAGCCGGTTCTGATCGACTTCGGTGCGGCGCGCGAGGTGACCAACAAGGCCAGCCGCGCGATGTCGACCATCGACAGCGTCAAGGAAGGCTATTCGCCGCTGGAGTTCTATTCCAAGGGGGCCGAGCAGACGCATGCGTCAGACATCTATTCGTTGGGCGCGAGTTTCTATCACGTGCTGACGGGGGTTGCCCCGCCTGACAGTCTGACGCGCCTGTCGGCGGTGGCGGGTGATGAGGTCGATCCGTTGGAGCCCATTTCGATGGATATTCCCGGCTATGACCGGTTCTTCCTGTCGGCGATTGACCGGGCGATGGCATTGTTCCCGAAGGACCGTCCGCAGAGCACACGGGTGTGGTTGGAGCAGGTGGACGAAGTGCGCAGGCAAAAGGCGCTTGTGGCCGCGGCCCAGCAGGATGAGGGCCTTGAAGACATCATCAAGGACCTGATCGACAAATCCAACAGCGATCTGTCGACCGCGCAGGCCGTGCGTCAGGCCGAAAGCGCACGACGCGAACGGATCGCGGCGCATAGCCAGCGTCTGCTGGACAAGATCCCCGAGCCGCGAACTGCCACGCATGACATTTTCGGCGATGCTCTTGATGATGACAGCGCGGATGTCACCCTGCCCATTATCTCGCCGGAGAAGTTGAAGAAGCGGTCTTTGTTCGGGGGTGTCATGTTGCTGTCCTCGTCCTTTTTCTCGTCCAAGAAATCGTCCGTGGAAGCAGAATCGTGAGGTAACGCGTGAAACTGATCCGAACCCTGATTGATACCAAACGCACGGATGGCGATGTGCCGCTCCGGCCCAGCGAGATCGCGGCAAAACCACGATCGCGCAGTGATGCGCCGGTGTCTGAGGCGTTGCAGCCCGAAGCGGAGGCACCGCCTGCACCCGACGATCCCAGGCTGGCGGAATACAAGATCGACCTGGCCGCGCTTACCCCCCGCAGAACGCCTGTGTCCACCGGACCCAAGCGTCGGAAAGTGTGGGATCTGGACGCCGAGAAGCTGGCGACTTTGCAAGAGGATGTGCAGACCTTGCCGGTGTCTGAACCTGACACGGGGCCTGACACCCTGAGCGCCGCACACGATTGCGCGGCAGACCGGCCTGCATCCCGCCCCCGCGAGACACGCAGTACGAACATGTACGAGGTGCCCAACCCCCTTGCACCGCGGCGGGCGATCAGCGGCGGGCGGGCCAAGACGCGCATCATGGGGTTTGGCGCCAATGCAGCCCCCGGCGACGTGTTCGACATGGCCGAGGACGACGTGGGCGGCGGGCTTGAATTTCCCGTGGGCTGGCTGGTGGTCATCAAAGGGCCCGGGCGCGGCAAGTTCTTTGCGTTGCAGAACGTGGTGTCGACCATCGGGCGTGGCGCAGACCAGATCATCACGCTGAATTTCGGAGACGATACGATCTCTCGCAACAACCACGCCGCGGTGGCCTATGACGACCAGATGAACGCCTGTTTTCTGGGCTATGGCGGCAAGGCCAATCTGGTGCGGCTCAACGGGCGGCCGGTGCTGGGCACGGAACAGTTGAGCCACGGCGATGTCATCCGCGTGGGTGAAACCGACCTGCGTTTCGTCGCCCTTTGTGGTCCGGATTTCGCGTGGGACGCCCCGAAAGAGCAGGGCAGCGGTGAGGGTGATGGCTAAGCCCGTCTACACATATCAGGCCGCCACGGCGCTTTACCTGGGTCAACGCGACAACCAGGAGGACGCCATTGCGACCGACTTTGCCATCGGAACGGACATGGGTTTTGCCGTGCTTTCCGATGGCATGGGCGGTCACAATGCAGGCGATATCGCCAGCAAGGTCGTGGTGACGGAAGTGTTCAGCGCCTTGAAGCTGCACAGCGGACACCCCGGCGCGTTTCGCAGCAATATACGCGAGATCCTCACCGGGGCGGCCGAGATCGCCAATGCCAGTGTCGGCGATGTGGCCAGTGGCGCGCCGGAGGTTCATGGCATGGGGGCCACGCTGACGGTGCCAGTTTTCATGGGCGATCAGCTGTTCTGGATTTCCATAGGTGACAGCCCGCTTTACCTGCATCGCAGCGGGCATCTGCGACAGCTCAATGAAGATCATTCCATGGCGCCGCATATCGACCTGATGGTGCGGACCGGCATGTTGAGCGAAAGCGGCGGGCGTGATCATCCCGATCGCAATTGCCTGACCTCTGTTCTGGTGGGACGGCCAATTTCCAAGATCGATTGCCCGGATACGCCCACACAGCTTTTCGACGGTGACATCGTGGTTGCGGCAAGCGACGGGTTGCAAACCTTGCAGCACACGGACATGCGCGATGTCATCACCCGTCACGCGCATGAAGCGAGCGACCGCATCGTCGCGGAGCTGTTGCGCGAGATCAAGCAGCTCGATCACCCTGAGCAGGACAATGTGAGCCTTGCCGTGATGAAAGTGTGCAAGACCGCCGCGCAACCCCACCCGGATTTTGCGGTGCATGGTCAGGTGCCTGAGGCGGCGCTGGCCGATCAGAGCCTGCACGCCAGGGGCCGTCGCCGCCTGCCCAAACTGCGCGACGGTTTGGCCCGTCTTCTGCCGGTAGCGCCCGGCGCGCCGGACAGATGAGGTCCGAAGCCCGCGCTGACCGCTGGGACGATCCACTTGCAGACATTCTCGTGCGGCTGGAGCACACATTGGACCATGCCCCGTTGCCGGATCGCCTGCGGATGTCAGGGCGTGCATTGGCAGAGCGGTTGGCCTCTCCGGTGCGGCTGTCGGTGATGGGCTTGCCGGGTGTGGGCAAGACGACCCTGATCCGGGCGATGCTCGGGCCGGATGCGCCGCTTTTGCCCGATCATGCGCCCACCTATGAAATGAGGTTCGGAGCCACACCTGCCGCGCGGATCACGCTGGAGGATGGCACCACGCGCGATGCCCCGATGGCCACGCTTGGGGACGCTTTGGGACCGGACAGCGTGTTTGTCGAGGTGGAGAGCCCCTGCG
The DNA here is from genome assembly GCA_039817165.1 of Pseudomonadota bacterium. Lineage (GTDB taxonomy): Bacteria > Pseudomonadota > Alphaproteobacteria > Rhodobacterales > Rhodobacteraceae > Roseovarius. The sequence continues at coordinate 12,379 of JBCBWJ010000009.1, forward strand.
AGGCGCTGCGCAACATCCGCATAACAGAGCTTGTCACTGATGGAACTGACATGGAGATGGCCGCCGCCGCGCCATGGGCCGCGGCGCGCTGTGAGATCCCAATGTGGTGCAGTCGCGATTTTGATGCGCGAGAGGCGCGGATCTGGTCATGTGTGCCAGCGGCGCGCAAGGATCACGCGATGCTGGTGTTGACGCAGGCCGATGCCGTGCCCGCCGAGGTGATCGAGCAACGTCTGGAACATGCCTTTGACACCGAAGGCACCGGGTTTTGCATCATCGCACCGGTGGCGGCGAAACACGCGCTTCACGCCCAGCAGGCCAGCCGCGAGGAGGCCGGAAAGGTCGCCAGGGCCAGCGGGATCGCAGCCCTGCGCGACGAGATTTTCCGCAAGGTGGATCAGGGCCGTCAAGTGGATCTAGATCACGCGGAGATTTTCCTGACCCGGTTCGAGAAGCGTCTGGCGCAGAGCCCGGCCAAGGCGGCGTTTGGGAGAGCGCCCGGTGTGGCGTCTGGAGGGGCGTCTGGAGAGGCGTCTGGCGGGACGCCGTCGGAGGCGATCGCGCAAGGGGTGCGGTATCTGCGCCAACAGGCCGAGGCGATGCTGACGGACATAGAGGAGTTCGGCCCCTTCGCGCCTGCCAAGATCGTGGAGCGTTGTCTTGAAAGTGCCAACACGCTTGTCGAACTCATTGCCGATGATACACCGGTGGGTGCGGCCCAGAGCCTCGCGCACAGTACGGCCTTTGACGCCGCCGACATGCTGCTCTTGATGACGCTGGAAAACACCGCCGGGGCGGCAGACGACGCGGTGAGCCTGATGGTGCAGGTCCAGCGCGAATTCGAATTGGCCGCGTGAGCCGACTGGCCAGACCAAAGACCCGAGTTAACCACAATTTTAACAAAGTTCGCGCTTAAATTTAAGCTGTAGACCCCTGTCTTCGTCCAAGAACCGAGCGCGCAATCGATGAATATTGAATCCGACATCACCGCTTATGGCACCGCATCGCCCCTGTCCGGGGTGGCCTCGAACCTGATCCGCTCGAACCTGACAGCGCTTGCCCCCATGGCAGAGCAGCATGACGAGATCGCCCGCATCCTTGAAGGTCTGATCAAGGTGGGCGACCGCGCCACGATCGAGCGCGCGCGCAAGCTGCAGACGCGGTTGGCGGAGGTGGAACCGGCGATCACGATGATCGGACAGGTGAAGGCGGGGAAAACCTCGCTTGTGAACGCGATGATCGGGTGTCCGGGGCTGTTGCCGTCGGATGTGAACCCGTGGACATCGGTGGTCACGTCGCTGCATCTCGACCCCAAAACCACAGCCGCGCAGAACTCCGCACGGTTTGAATTCCTGGGCAAGATGGACTGGGACAGGCTGATCAAGGGCGGCGGGCGCATTGGCGAATTGGCGCGCCGGGCGGGTGCGGACAGCGAGTTGGCCCGCGTGACCCAGCAAGTGGCCCTGATGCAGGAAAAATCACGCACGCGGCTCGGCACCAAGTTTGAAATGCTGCTGGGACAAGAGCATGACTACGGCTATTTCGACAGCGATTTGATTGAGCGGTATGTCTGCCTTGGCGATGATTTCGAAGACGACACCGACACCTCGCGTGATCGGGGGCGGTTTGCCGATATCACCAAATCCGCGCATATCCACATGGCCTATGACGCGGCCCCCACGAAGCTTTGCATTCGCGACACGCCCGGTGTGAACGACACGTTCCTTGTGCGCGAGCAGATCACGATGAAGGCCATTCGCGGCAGTCAGCTTTGCGTGGTTGTTCTGGCCGCGCATCAGGCGCTGTCGACGGTGGATTTGGCACTGGTGCGGCTGATTTCGAACCTCAAATCCCGCGACGTGATCATTTTCGTGAACCGGATCGACGAGTTGGCCGATCCTGCCAGCCAGGTCCCCGAGATCCGCGAGAGCATCACTGCCACGCTGAAAGACCATCAGGGCCCAGAGGACGCCACGATCCTGTTTGGCAGCGCGGATTGGGCGAGCCATGTTCTGAACGGGCGGCTGGCGGAGCTGGACGCGGACAGCGCGGATGCGTTGCTGAGCTATACGGCCGCGCAGTTGGACAGCCTGCCCCAAGGGGTGAGCGACGACGAGATTGTCTGGCATCTGAGCGGGCTTTCGAACTTGCAACAGACGCTTGCGCATCATGTGGCGACGGGGGCCGGGGCCACCGCGCTTCAGGCCATTGCGCGCAGCACGCGCAACCTTTTGGGCGGGATCAAGATCACCGATGTGGGCGCCGAAACCACGACGATTGCAGGTGCTGTCCCGCAGATGGATCCGGACGCCGCCATGGCAGAATTTGACGCGTTGGAGCGTGAAGCGGTCGTGGGTTTGCAGAGCGGTCTTGAAAGCTTGCAGACCGCGTTTGCCGACCGCATCCAGCGCGTGCATGACGGCTATCTGGACCGGGCCACCGCCGCGTTGATCCAGCATCTGGACACCACCAAGGCGGGCACCGTGTGGAACTATGACCCGACGGGTTTGCGCATGTTGTTGCGCTCGTCCTATCGGACCTATGCCAAACGGTCCAAGGATTTGATATCACAGGTCTTTACGGCCAGTTCGGATGATCTGTCGGCGTTCTTCGAGCGGCTCTGTGCGATGCAATCAGAAAGCTATGACCTGGCCGCCCCCCTGCCCGGCCCCGCGCCGGAACCGGTGATCCTCGGCAAGACCATAGCGCTTGATCTGCAATCGAACTGGTGGGCCACGTGGTGGCAGAAACAGACCGGTGCGAAGGCCCAAACTGAAGAATTTCGCGCGTTGATCGCGGCAGAGACCGCGCCCATCCTGGAGGGGTTGCGCGATGACTGTGCGGCGGTCATTCGGGTCGAGGCCGAGACGCTGTTGACCGAGATGATGACCGAGCAGCGGCACCTGCTGGAGCGGATCGTTGCAGGTGATGCCACGCAGCCTGATCCATCGCTCAAACGGACCGCGCGGCTTGAGCTGGTAGACCGCGCGATCCCTGCACTGGATGCGATGCTGGTGGAGGAAGGATCAAGATGACATATGCCAATGACAGCGCCCAGTTTGATCTGGCCGCGCGTGAGAGCGGCAAGCCGCGCATCGCGTTGATGGGAGAGTTCAGCGCGGGCAAGAGCACGCTGTGCAACCTGATTCTCGGCGAGGCCGTGCTGCCCACCAAGGTGACCGCCACGCGCCTGCCGCCGGTTTGGGTGGCCAAGGGCGATGGCGCTCCGGTGCGTATGGACCGGGCGGGTGATCTGCATGAGGTGGATCTGGACGCGCTCGACCGGGTGCGGGCGGAGGACACGCGCTACATCAAGGTGCACAAGGAGGCCGATCTGCTGGAGTTGTGCGATCTGATCGACATGCCGGGGATTTCGGACCCCAATATGACGTCGCTGGCCTGGGACGAGGTTCTGGCGGAGGTCGACGCGGTGATCTGGTGCACCCATGCCACGCAGGCCTGGCGTCAGAGCGAGGCGGCGGCCTGGTCCGATCTGCCCGACGAGGTGCGCGCGCGCAGTCTGCTGTTGCTCACCCGGTTTGACAAACTGGGCTCCGAGCGCGACCGCGCGCGGGTGATCGGGCGCGTGGAGAGCGAGACGGATGGCGGGTTTCGCGGGATTTATCCGATGGCGCTCTTGGCGGCGATGGAGGCGGGTGACGACCCTCAGGGGTTGCGCGCGTCGGGTGCGGAGGCGTTTGCCCGCGGGATCGTGGATCTTTTGGGTGATCTGGGGTCACTGCCCGGCTGAATTTTCTTTGAAGGAAAGGTTTGCCCATGGACATGCCCGCCCAATTGTCTGAGCTGCGCCGCGCGGTGCCAGGCTGCCATGTGGCCGCGTTCGTTGATCTGTCGGCGCGCATGGTGTTGAGCCATGACGCGCGCAGTAAGGCGCCGCAGGAACGGCTGGACGGGTTGGCGGATCGGGCCAGACAGCTGTTGAGCGCGCCGGGGCTGCCGGGTGTGGACCATGCGATGGCGATATCGGGCGACAGTCTGGAGCTGTTTTTGGGCGCGGGCGATGACGGTCTGGCGCTGGTCTGTGGGACCGGGACGGATGTGGAGGCCGCTTTGACGCACGCGCGCGCGGTGCTCGGGGGGGTGACGTGCGATGCTTGAAAGAGGGGCGCTGAAAGACGCGTTGCGACGGGCCACGCAGGAGGGGCGCACGGCAGAGGTCGCGCACCCGCAGGCCTGTTTGGAGCGGCTTTTGCAGGAGATCGACACCGTGGTGCTGCCGCGCGATGTGCGGTTTGACAATGGCGCGGGGCAGACGCTGTCGCTCACGATCAAGTCGCGCCGCCTGATCCGGGTGAACGCGCCGGTGCCACGGGCCTTGGGCGCGCTGCCGGGGGTGGTCGATGAAGACCTGGGCGGCGCGGACAGTCAAATGGCGGCGCTGGCGCATGTGCTGGCGGGGTTTGCGGCCCATGCCACGCAGTTGACCCTGGCCGTGACAGAGCCTGCGCGGCCCGAGGTTTTGACGGATGTGGGTCTGTCTGTGCGGGATCTGCGGCAGGCGCTGCGGGCGGCGGGGTATGCGCTGGCCTCAGGTGG